>NZ_JBPPUO010000002.1:0-255791 GCF_053544675.1 Rothia sp. 32237D007AR
CTCATATTTTTGCCGCGGGTGGGGCCGTTGTCTAGTTGGTGGGTGTGGGGTGCGTGTCTACTTTTGAATAAGCCTCACGCCATCCACCCGCGCTCTGTCAACATCGAAATATTCAATATTGCCAAATGAATCAAGCACAGCGTATTCTAAAAGCTTCTCTGCCAGCATCTCGCTATCATACGAATCTCCAGGAGAAGTAACAGCATTTGCTGGGGCCATTAGGCCGAACGAAATAGCAATTACTAGAGATACTAGAAAACCACAAACCCGATTAAACATCACGACTCCCTGAATTGAAAAAAATTTTCGTTATATCAGCACTAAGCCTGTAAGAAGAATTTTTACATGATAAACGTTACATGTAAAGAGCCTGAGAAAATATTTGGGTAGCAGAACCCAACCAGTCCCACCTACCACCGAAGCTTGGTTCCACCATTACGGTTTCATCAGCTACTGGAATACCTAGGTCAACGGTTTCTGTCACACGAAGCTCAGCGGTTGGGTAGGTGGCGGTATCGATGGTAGTGGAGGTGAAGTAAAAATCGCGGCGGCTACCAGCGGTGATAATACTAGCGACATCAACGGTGAACCGGGCAGACTCAGGACAGAACCCTCCTGCCCAAGTATCCTGCACCTAGACTGTGCAGACTCTTATACACTTTCAGAGGCTCCTATTTTTCGGGGCCCTAACTACGCAAAAAATCCCCCATGTTCCGGCGCCCGGCCACCTGGCCAGCGTCCGGAGCAACAATGATGGTCTGGGCGGCGGCGTACTGGCTAGTTGCGGGGTTGCCCTCGGCGTCCGTATCTCCCCCATCTACCACGCGCAGGGTGGCGGCCGGGTCAACCGACCGTTTGAGCAGAGCCAGGGCAATAGGCCCAGCCTCATGGTGCAGGGCCACCGATGTCACAGTACCCACCTTCTTCTCACCGGCCAGCACGGCAGAACCGGCAGCGGGCAGGGTATGCTCGGAGCCGTCCAGGTCGAGGAAAGTCAGGCGGCGGGGAGGGTGACCCAGGTTATGCACGCGGGCCACAGTCTCCTGGCCCTTGTAGCAGCCCTTCTCCAAATGCACAGCGGTGCGCAGCAAATCTAGTTCATGGGGGATGGTTTTCTCATCAGAGTCCACACCCACGCGCGGCCGCCAGGCCTCAATGCGCAGGGCCTCAGCAGCCCAGGAACCTGCCAGTTTAGCGCCCTCCACCGCATCAAGTAAGCGGTGGGCTGGCACAATGGTCAGGTAACGGTGGTAGGCAGAGCCCGGGTGCTGCTCTTCCCCAACGGACGCGTAAGTGTAGCCACCGGTGGCGATACCGGCCCCCCAGGGGTCAGCCCAGATAATACCGCCTGCAAGCAGGGCGCTGGCACCCTCAGCCTCACGCGGGTCCAGAGTGGAACCCAGCACAGCGTGAGTTTCGGTGCGGTCAGTAATCTCAACGCGCAGCATAAACTTCATACGGTTCAGATAGTTAACCAGGGGCGCTGCCTGCTCACCTTCGGTTATCAGCCAAACTGCGCCGTCCTTCTCAACGGCAAAGGCAGCAAATTCGATACGCCCCTGAGGGGTCAGCAGAAGAAGCTCAGTGGAATCACCCTCCCCCAGTTGCGTGAGCACCTGGCTAGAGAGGGTGGTCAGCCAGCTCAGGCGGTCTTCACCCACAACCGTCACCACCCCCAGGTTGGAGTGATCCACCAGCGTGAACTGGGCACGGCGGGCTAGTGCCCGCTGCTCAGCTACAGGGTCACCGTAGTGGGCTGCAACCCCCTTATCTGCCCCAGAAGCCGCAAAAGCACCCGGGCGAGATAAGAGGGGGCTACGATAGCCGGTCACTACTGGTCACCTGCAAAATCTTCGCCACCGAACATCGTGGTCCCCAAATCGTCACCACTCATAGAGGAAGTCTTACGCAGCTCAGCAGAGGCGTGCTTCTCCAGCTTTCGGGTTTCAGGGTTAGCGGTCTCCCAGTCCCACATCAGGTTGCCGTTGACCAAGCCCCAGAGACGCACAGAACCGGCGTAGTCCTTGGTGATGTCATCCTTGAGCATATTGCCGGTCTGCATGCGCACCACCGGGCCCTTAATCATGCCCACATAGTTTTCAGTCAGGCCGCCGGGGTGGGCGATAGTAGCAAGCAGGTTGAAGCCGCCGTCCTCATTCCGCAGGGACTCCACCGACTCAGCGTCCTGGTGGACAGGAACTATGTCAGCAGGCACCAAGCCAGGGCCCACATCGCCGTCTACCTGGGTGCGGTCAATCTGCCAGAAGCCAGTTTCTACAGTAAGGGGGCGCAGCTTTTGGCCCTGGTCATCGAGCAGGAAGCTCTCGGCGCGGTATTCGATGAAGGGTAGGCCATCTTGGCTGAAGGTAATAATCTGCCCGAAAGGGGTTGACTCTGAGCCCTCGTACCAGAGGGAGCCAATGCCCTCCCAGGTGCCCAGCAGCCAGGAGAAGGGCACAAGTTCGGGGGTGAGGTTGGTAGGAATTTCAATAGCCATACACACCATTGTAGTCGGCAAGCCAACCTGAGGAGAGGGGCAGGTATGAGCAGTGAGGGCACCCCTCTGACGACTTACCTTAGGTGCCCGAAATATAAAGAAAACCGGCCCTCGCGCAACAATGCGCGGGGCCGGTGCTATAAGCCTGTGGGTTGCTTACTTCTGGCCGCGGAAGAGACCGGTGAGCACGAAACCGATGCAGGTGAAGATCGCCAGACCTGCCAGGCCCAGAAGGACAAGAAAGAAAATTTCAAGTGCAAGAATACTCATACCGCTACACTACCACGCGAGTGAGGAAAGTCGCACACACATAGGCGATAACACCAATCAGCGCCACAGGCGTTACACCCAGAGTAATAGCGCCACGACGAGGCCCCTCGGTGGGGCCTGCTGATACAACACGGATACCAATCAAGGTCAGTAGCAAGCCAACACCCAGACCAATGGTGACAACGGGGTAGGTAGTCTCAAGATCCCTGGCCACAATTGCTAAACCAACCCAACCTGCAACAGACACCGAGGCAAGCACACCCGAAACGCAACTAATCACAGACTCCAGCCGCCCCACAGCTCCCTCACCACGGGCAAGTTCCACCATAAAGCTGGCAACTACCCCCACCGCTGCAATAGCAGGCAGAAAAGCCAGAGGAGCATGGCCAGGGTTCAGCCAAGAATAGAGCAGGGAGGCCACCCCAGAAAGCAGAACAATGACAGAGTGAGAGGTAATACGGCGGCGCCCCCGCAACTCTGCAATACCGGTAGAGGCAGGCCAGCCACCGGCAATCAAGAGTACGGCCCCCAGCCCAGCCAAGGCAGCTGCATCAGGTGAGATAGCTGCGGTGATGACCAACGCAATGAGGGTGATGAGTGCAGAAAGAGCTACCAGGGCGTAGCGGGAACGGGGTGTGGCCCCGATTCGCCCCAGGGGGCCTTCATAGACGGCTTTACGTTGGGCGCGTCGGAGCTTGGTAAGCTCAGGAACGAAGGTGCGGATAGCTCTGTTCTGGGTGGGGTCTTTAGTAGTCACTCTTGGGTTTCATCTCGCTGTGTGGGGTGCCCGGGTGCGGGCGGCGGCATCCTTCTTATCTTCCCGTATTATGAGTCTTTTTATCAACGTCTGTGCCCTGCGTTTTATACTGGTGCTTGAGTTGACCTGTTCTAGGAGTGTGTGAGCGTGCTGCATATTGTCGTATTGAGTGATTCTGCGACCGATGGCTCCGATGTCACTCAGTCGCTGGGGTTATTGGCTCACCAGCTATCAGCCTTGCCTTTGAGTGCGTCTGCTTCCATGGTGCAGGCCCTGGGCCCTGATGTGGTTTTGGTTGATGCTCGTGAGCAGTTAGTTGCGGCCCGTAATTGTGCCCAGCTGTTGAAAAGTTCTGGTTGTGCCACACCGCTATTGATGGTGCTGACAGAGGGCGGCATGGCCGCCGTTGCGCCGCATTGGATGGTGGATGACATTGCGCTTGAGTCGGTAGGCCCAGCTGAGCTTGAGGCTCGATTGCGGCTTTTAGCCTCCCAAGTAGCTGAGGACTCAGAACCAGAGAACACAGTGATTCGGGCCGGGGCTGTCATGGTAGATGAGGCCTCCTATTCTGCCCGTCTGCAAGGGGCACCCTTGAACCTGACCTATAAAGAGTTTGAGTTACTGAAGTTTTTGGTGCAGCACCCGGGCCGGGTCTTTACGCGCGCCCAGTTGCTCTCTGAGGTGTGGGGCTATGACTACTACGGTGGCACTCGCACCGTTGATGTGCATATTCGCCGTCTGCGGTCGAAATTGGGCCCTGATCATGAACAGTTGATTACAACTGTGCGCAATGTTGGGTATAGCTTCAATTCAGCCCGCTCTGATTCCCGGTAGGCTTGTATAGTAGCTGTGATGTCTTCAGGAGGCGCGCGTGGTGTGTAAGATTATTTCGCCTAAGGTTTCAGCTGCTCTAATAGCTGATTTTGAGCAGTTAGCTGAGCGAACCCACCAGCAGGACGGCGCAGCCCCTTTTTCTGAGCAGACTTTTGTTGAACTGCGTAAAGCAGCCCAAGGTGCGGACGCCAGCATACAGCTTTTTGAGGCCCGGCTAGGTACTGAGCCGGTAGGGTTCGCTGCCCTAGTGCGTGAAGGTGAGCTGTGGGTACTTGAGGCTGCAGTTACCCCTGCTGCCCGCAACCGGGGTATCGGTTCCGCCCTGATTCGTGCTGCTGTTGAGGCTACCGGCGATGAGCCGCTCCGGGCCTGGGTGCACGGGGGCTCTGATGAGTTTAGCCCTGCTGTGCAGGCAGCTACACACCTGGCCAATAAGCTAGGGTTGCACCCCACCCGCGAACTCTACAAGCTGGGTCTGGCCCTGACCGAGCAGGTGCGGGCAGGCGTCCGCGCAGCAGCCCAGAACCGCCCCCTCCCCCCTGGCTTGACTCTGAGTACTTACACCCCGGACCAGGCTGAAGCCTGGGTACAGGTCAATGCCCAAGCTTTTGCCCACCACCCCGAACAGGGGCGGCTAACCCTCGATGACCTTAAGGTACGCACCGATTCTGACTGGTTCCGCCCCGAAGGCTTCTTCCTGGCTCAGGAGGGCAAGGGGCAACTAGCAGGCTTCCACTGGACCAAAATCCCCACAGCACAAGGCCAACACCCCGAAGGTGAAATCTATGCCCTCGGCATCTCACCCACCTGGCAGGGCCGAGGCCTAGGTAAAGCCCTCACTCTAGCCGGCATGGCCTACCTAGCTGAAGCCACCACCCAAGAGGGCACCCCACTTGACCGTATTGTGCTCTATGTTGATGCCGACAATACCACTGCTGTAGACCTCTACCGCTCCCTTGGGTTTACCCCCCTCACCATCGACCGACAATTTGCCCCTACCCACCCTTAATCTTCACCCCGCCCCCTTGCATTGAAAGGCAACCCCCTTGATTAACCTCCCTGCTGGGACCCCAACCCACCACCACGTCCACGGTCACGGCCACATCAAGAAAATTGAACGCCCAGAAACCCGCGTAGACCGCATTGACATCGGCAAAAAAATCAAACAACCCAACCTTGAGGGCGACTTCAGCGCAGACCGCTTTCTCGACCGCGAAATCAGCTGGCTAGACTTCAACACCCGCGTGCTCGAACTCGCTGAAGACCCAAACCTCTACCTACTCGAGCGTCTAAACTTCCTCTCCATCGTCACCAGTAACCTAGACGAATTCTTCATGGTGCGTGTAGCTGGCCTCAAGCGCCGTATTGCCACCGGTATCGCTGTTCCCTCAGCAGCAGGACTCGCCCCCGAAGAGCAGATGGAAAAAATAGCTGAAGTCGCCCACGCCCTACAAGAGCGCCAGTACCGTGTCTTCCACGAACAGGTCTACCCCGAACTGGAAAAAGAAAATATCCGCATTGTCGGCTGGGAAGACCTCACCTCCGTAGAGCAAGAGCGACTCTCCCGTTTCTTCCGCTCCCAACTCTTCCCCGTGCTCACTCCCCTAGCAGTTGACCCAGCTCACCCCTTCCCCTACATCTCTGGCCTATCGCTAAACCTGGCCGTGATTGTGCGCAACCCCCAGACCGACAAAGAACTCTTCGCCCGCGTCAAAGTACCCGAAGCCATCGAGCGCATGGTAGCAGTAGACGGCGCCCGCTCCGTCAAAGCCTCCTCAGGGGAAGTACGCTTCATCCCCCTTGAAGTCATCATCGCCGAACACCTAGAGGCACTCTTCCCCGGCATGGAAGTCGTTGAACACCACGCCTTCCGCATCACCCGTAACGAAGACCTAGAAGTTGAAGAGGACGACGCCGAAAACCTCCTCAAAGCCCTGGAAACCGAGCTACTACGCCGCCGCTTTGGCCCCCCGGTGCGACTAGAAGTTGAAGACACCATCAACCCCGAAATCCTTGAGCTGCTCGTCTCCCGGCTCCGTATTGATGAACACGAAGTCTACAAGCTCCCCGCCCCCCTTGATCTTCGAGGCCTCTCTGACATCGCCAAAACCAACCGGCCAGCCCTGAAATACCCCAAGCACATCGCCCACACCTCCCGCTGGCTCAACGCCAACGAGACCTCAAAGGCAGCAGATGTTTTCACAGCAACCCGCTACCACGACGTCCTGCTACACCACCCCTACGATTCCTTCGCCACCAGTGTGCAGGCCCTACTAGAGCAGGCAGCAGCCGACCCAGCCGTCCTAGCTATCAAGCAGACCCTCTACCGTACCTCCGGCGATTCACCTATCGTTGATGCCCTCATTGAAGCTGCTGAAGCTGGTAAACAGGTTCTGGCCCTGGTCGAGATTAAGGCCCGCTTCGACGAAGAAGCCAACATCCACTGGGCCCGCAAACTCGAACGCGCCGGTGTGCATGTGGTCTACGGCATCGTTGGTCTCAAGACCCACTGCAAACTCTCCCTGGTCGTCCGTAAAGAGGCAGAGGGGCTGCGCCGCTACTGCCACATCGGTACCGGTAACTACCACCCCTCCACCGCCCGCTTCTACGAAGACCTCGGCATTATTACCTGCGACCCGCAGATTGGTGAGGACGTCTCCCGCCTCTTCAACCAGCTCTCCGGTTACGCCCCCAAGACCACCTACAAGCAGCTTCTTGTTGCCCCCCGCTCCCTGCGCTCAGGG
This sequence comes from Rothia sp. 32237D007AR, assembly GCF_053544675.1. Taxonomy (NCBI): domain Bacteria; kingdom Bacillati; phylum Actinomycetota; class Actinomycetes; order Micrococcales; family Micrococcaceae; genus Rothia; species Rothia sp. 32237D007AR. The sequence continues at coordinate 7,103 of NZ_JBPPUO010000002.1, forward strand.
CTCATCGACAACATCAATAAAGAAATTGAGCACAAGCGGGCAGGGAAAGCCGCCAAAATTCAGATCAAATGCAACTCAATGGTGGATGAAGCTATCATCGACTCCCTCTACCGGGCCTCCCAGGCCGGGGTGGAAGTCAATGTGGTAGTGCGCGGTATCTGCGCCCTACGCCCCGGTGTGCCGGGCCTTTCTGAGAACATTAAGGTGCGCTCAATCTTGGGCCGCTTCCTTGAACACTCCCGTGTTTTCACCTTCGAAAATGGGGGCTACCCCAAGGTCTACATCGGTTCAGCTGATATGATGCACCGCAACCTAGACCGCCGTGTCGAAGCCCTGGTGCAGGTGAAGGCAGAAGCCCACATCAAATATCTGCTCACCATGTTCAATGACTACCTCTCCCCCAAAACCAGTAACTGGCACCTAGCCTCTGATGGCCGGTGGGAGCGGCACCACCTGGACGCTGACGGTGCGCCCCTACGCGATGTGCAAGCCTATTACCTAGCTAGCCGCGAGCAGAAGCGCAACAAACGGGCCTAGGTAGCCTACCAGCTCCTAGACCCTCCTGTTTGGTATTTACGCGCCTAGAACGAATGGGCATAGAATGTCCTTGAGTTACCCTTCGGTTAACTCAAGGACATTCTGAACGCCTGCCCCACCCCCCACGGAGCTTTCCACATGCCGCACACCGAAACTTTCTACGCCGCCCACAGCCACAACGGTGCTCTCTCGCTCAGCCGTGGCCCCCGCACCCGGGCAGCTATCAACGCCGCTGGTGCTATTATCTGGCGCAGGCACCAAGACCAGGTGCAGGTGCTCATTATTCACCGCCCCCACTATGACGACTGGTCCTGGCCCAAAGGTAAACAAGACCCCGGCGAGACCCTGCCAGAAACCGCCGTCCGTGAAATTCGCGAAGAAGTAGGGCTCAAGGTCACTCTGGGTGCCCCGCTGGCAGTGACCTCCTACGAGGTGAAAGGCAAAGCGAAAGAAGTCTACTACTGGGCTGTCCAAGCACCTGCCGGGCAAAAAGCGGTAGCCGATGAAGGGGAAGTGGATGAGCTACGCTGGGTCAGCCCCAAGCAGGCCCGCACCATGCTCACCAACGTCACTGATAAAGAACCCCTAGATGCCCTGCTGGCCTTAGAACACGGGCAGAACCTGTGCACCCGCCCCGTCATTATTGTGCGCCATGCTAAGGCAAAACCCCGCGCTAGCTGGGCCGGTGCCGAAGGTGAGCGTACTCTTGCTGCTACCGGTAAGCGTCAGGCCCTGGCAGTGGGGCGGCTTTTAGAGGCATGGCAGCCCGAACGCATCATTTCTTCCCCCTGGGTGCGTTGTATGCAGACGGTCTACCCTTATTCCAAGGCCTCGGGTATTTCTATCAAAGAGAAGCGGGCACTGACGGAGGCGCACCACGCCCGGGCTCCCAAGCATGCGCGTAAGGTCGTTGAATCTCTCTTTGAGAAGCGTGATAAGCCGGTGGTTCTCTGCACTCACCGCCCGGTGCTCCCTACCGTGCTTGAGGTACTGGGTGAGCACCTGAATAAGCAGCTGCGCCCTCATTTGCCCACCAGCGACCCCTACCTTAAGCCCGGGGAAATGTGGGTGCTCCAGGTTTCTGTAGCTCACCCCAAGACCGTTGTTTCACTCGAACAGATTAAGCCCTTTGACGATTAAAGAAGATATGACTGTTACCCCTACCCCTTACGAAGACCTGCTGGGCGAGATTATGGCTACCGGCGATGAGAAAGCTGACCGCACCGGCACTGGTACCAAGAGTGTCTTTGGCCGTCAGATGCGCTTTGATCTTACGGAGAGCTTCCCGCTGATTACCACTAAGAAGGTGCATTTTAGGTCGGTGGTTATTGAGCTGCTCTGGTTTTTGCGCGGTGAATCGAACGTGCGCTGGCTACAAGAGCGGGGCGTGACTATCTGGGATGAGTGGGCAGATGAGGACGGCGAACTGGGCCCGGTCTACGGGGTGCAGTGGCGCTCCTGGCCTGCTGGTGACGGTGGCACCATCGATCAGATCGCTCAGGTCATTGATTCTTTGAAGAAGAACCCTGATTCCCGCCGCCATATTGTCTCAGCCTGGAACCCAGCTGAGGTCGATAATATGGCCTTGCCTCCTTGCCATGCCCTCTTCCAGTTCTACGTTAAAACTCGTAAGGACGGCCGCCAGGAGCTTTCTTGCCAGCTTTACCAGCGCAGTGCAGACATGTTCTTGGGGGTACCTTTCAATATTGCCTCCTACGCTTTGCTGACCCACCTGATTGCTCAGGAGGTGGGTATGGTACCCGGTGAGTTTATTTGGACCGGCGGTGACTGCCATATCTATTCCAACCATTATGAGCAGGTGACCGAGCAGCTCTCGCGTGAGCCTTACCCTTACCCGAGCCTGCGCATTAAGAATAAGAAGTCCTCAATTTTTGATTATGAGTTCGAGGATTTTGAGCTGGTAGATTACCGCCACCACCCTCTCATTAAAGCCCCGATTGCGGTCTAGGGTGTGGGTATGAGTCAAGAAAACCTCTCGGTTTCACAGCAGCAGCTGCCCCAGCTTGGAGCGATATGGGCGCAGGCCAGCAATGGGGTGATTGGCCGCGATGGTGATATGCCCTGGTATGCCCCTGAAGATTTGAACCATTTCAAGCAGACTACCTTGGGTACCCCGGTCATGATGGGGCGGGTAACCTGGGAGTCTTTCCCTCCCCGCTTTCGCCCCTTACCGGGGCGACTCAACCTTGTTATTTCCCGGTCGGTCACCGAAGTTGAACATAAGGACGGTGCCGTGTGGGTTTCTTCCCTCGATGAGGCTTTGAGCCAGGCTCAGCATCTGGCCCCGGAGGCTAGCACCTACTGGCTTATTGGTGGTGGCTCCCTCTACGCTGAGGCTCTAGGGCGTACCAATCTGCCCGGTGTTGCTGGGGGGCAGGTGAGCCTGGTGGAGCGTACCCTCTTTGAGGTTGAGGTTCCCGGTGATACCTACGCCCCTGAGCTGGGTGAGGGTTGGGCGCTGGTGACTGAGGGCGCGCCCGTCCGCTCTGAGAAGGGCTATGCTCTTACTGGTACAGGGCAGAAGCTACCTCTCGCCATGCGGTTCCAGACTCTGCGCCGGGAGCCGGTAAAAGATAGACTAAAACCATGACTTTTACATCTGGTGATTCTGTAGGCTTTGTTGGTTACCGTGGCATGGTTGGCTCCGTGCTCATGAAGCGCATGCTTGAAGAAGGTGACTTCGCGGGTATAACCCCCGTCTTCTTCTCCACCTCCCAGGCCGGTTCTGCGGCCCCTACCTTTGACGGTGCCCTTGAGGAGTCCACCCTTAAGGACGCCCATGACATCGATGAGCTGGCCAAGCTCCCTGTCATTGTGACCGCCCAGGGTGGCGACTACACCAAGGCTGTGCACAGCCAGCTACGCGAGCGCGGCTGGAAGGGCATCTGGATTGACGCTGCCTCTACCCTACGCATGAACGATGACGCCCTGATCGTGCTTGACCCCATTAACCGCGACGTTATTGACCGCGGCCTGGAGTCAGGTGTTAAGGACTTTGTGGGCGGTAACTGCACTGTCTCCTGCCTGCTCATGGGTCTAGGTGGTCTGTGGAAGCAGGGCCTGGTGGAGTGGGGTACTTCTATGACCTACCAGGCTGCCTCTGGTGGCGGTGCCCGCCATATGCGCGAGGTGCTCAAGCAGTTTGGCGACATCAAGGGGCATGTAGCATCTGAGCTAGATGACCCTGCCTCCGCCATTCTTGAGATTGACCGCAAGGTGCTAGAACTGCAGCGCTCTGGTGATCTTGATACCACCCAGTTTGGTGTGCCCCTGGCCGGTTCGCTGATTCCCTGGATTGACTCTGATTTGGGGAATGGCCAGTCCCGCGAAGAGTGGAAGGCTGAGGCTGAGTCCAACAAGATTCTGGGCCTTGAAGGCGATGACCGTGTGGTTCTTGATGGCCTGTGCGTGCGTATTGCCACCATGCGCTCTCACTCCCAGGCTCTAACCTTGAAGCTCAAGGAAGACCTGACTGTTGAGGAAATCGAGAAGATTATTGATGAAGATAACCAGTGGTCAAAGGTTATCCCCAACACCAAGGACGCCACCGTTGAGGGCCTGACTCCCGTTGCGGCATCCGGCACCCTAGATATTCCGGTGGGCCGCATCCGCAAACTCAATATGGGCCCCCAGTACATCTCTGCATTTACTGTTGGTGACCAGCTTCTGTGGGGCGCTGCAGAACCTGTGCGCCGTATGCTCAAGATTGCGACCGGCACCCTTTAGACTGGTGCTATGACCAAACACGAGATGCCCCCGATTCATGACTCCCATGAGGAGCTATGCGGGGGCATTCGTTCTTTAAATTTTAGGGTTGATAAGGAATCGGACGTCCCACCCTACTCCCAGCTGCGCCGGGCTATTATTGCGGCACGCGCCTCTGGGGTGCTGGCTGCCGGGGACAGGCTGCCACCCATGCGGGCATTAGCCGCTGAAACAGGTTTAGCGGTCAATACGGTTGCTAAGGCCTATAAGGAGCTAGAGGCTGCCGGGGCCATTGAGACGCACGGGCGGGCCGGGTCTTTTATTACGGCTCTTGATTCCACCGCTCATAAGGCCCAGACCCTGACCGAGAAGTATATTACAGCCATGCGCAAGCTAGGCTTTGAGGATCAGAAGATTCACGAGATTCTTGACCGGATGCTGGGGTTAGAGAGCCAGTAGTTTGGGTAGCCCCTTATGGAGAATTGTAAGGTGTTTTTTCTCTATAGTGGCAGCCCGTGGGGCAGTAATGGCTACTGTGGGGGCGGCGAGCCCAGCGGGCAGCATTCCGGCGACGCTGGGCCTGGCGGCGCCGAGCTTTCATCTGCCTCCAGATGTTCAGCACCTTGGCCCGTGCCCACACATTTAGACGGTGGGCCCAATGAAATTCTGTGCCCCACAGGCTCATACCCATAAAGATAAAGAGCCAGCCGGGCCCCGGCGTCACCAGCATGATAAGGCCAGCAAGAATGCACAGAAAGCCCAGCCCAATCACCAGTAGGCGGTAAAGCATGAGTAGGGCGGCGTGGCGCCCCATAAAGGCACGGAAGCGATCCATGCGCTGGTGTAGGAGCCCGCCTTGCCCACTCTCAATTTCTTTCTCTAGGCTCATTGTGCCCCTGCGTTAGAGAGTAAAGCCGACGACCACAGGCTCAGGTACCAGGCGCACCCCAAAACTCTGCTCAACCCCGCTGCGCACAGCGCGGGCGATAGCCGCAATGTCGGAGGTTGAGGCACCACCACGGTTAGTAATCGCCAGGGTGTGCTTGGTAGATAGTGATGCCCGGCCCCCGGCAAGGTCAAGGGCCTCACCGGCAAGGCCGAAGCCCTTATCGAAACCGGCCTGCTGAATCAGCCAGGCAGCAGAGAGTTTGACCATGCCCTCCAGCGGTTCACCGGTGGGGGTGGTTGCCGGGTAGCGGGGGGCGTCCTCAGGTAGCTGGGCGGCGACGTCCTGCCCCACGATGGGGTTGGTGAAGAAAGAACCGGTGGAGTAGGTGTCGCGGTCGGTGGCGTCAAGGACCATGCCCTTGCCCCCGCGCAGGCGCAACACAGTCTCACGCACCTGGTGAGAATCAGCGCGCTCCCCCGCCTCAACGCCCAGTTGACGGGCCAGCTCAGCGTAGCGGACGGGGGCAGACAAGGGCCCGTGGGGTAACTGGAAATCTACGGTCAGTACCACATAGCGCGGTGAGCCGTTCACAGTCGTCTGTTTGAGCACTGAGTCCCGGTAGGCAAACTTCAGATCAGCGTTAGTGAAGGTCTTATAGCCGCCGGTTTCACGGTCCCAGGTGCGCACCGAAGCAATAGTGTGAGCAACCTCAGAGCCGTAAGCGCCCACGTTCTGAACAGGGGTAGCTCCTACGGTGCCAGGGATGCCGGAGAGGGCCTCCACGCCGGAAAGCTCGTGCTCCACCGTATAGGCCACAAAGTCATCCCAGCTGTGGCCTGCTTGCACGCGCAAGGTGGTGCCACTGCAGGCAGAGTCGCTCAGGGTCTCAATACCAGTGGACGCTACGTGCACCACTACCCCATCGAAGCCGTCATCAGCTACCAGCAGGTTAGAGCCCCCACCGACCACCAGCAGGGTATCCCCTGCCTTATCAGCGGCGGTTACGGCGTCAATAATTTCCTGCTCGCTCTTAGCCTCAATAAAGAGACGGGCGGGGCCGCCCACAGCGGCAGTAGTCAGTTCACTTAAAAGCTTGTCAGTCACGGTGCCCATTCTACCGGCTCCGCCCGGCTACCGTCTGTCAGCACCCCCACCAGGGAAGCAGCCCCGGTGCCTCTAGCAAGCTCCTCTAGAGCTTTTCGCTATGAATCACCTGGGTAGCTCGCTTAGATTCCAGTTGGCTGGTGAGCGCCAAAGAAGTTACCACGAAAATTAGGACCGCAAGGAGCCCATGGCGAATACCAAATTGTTCTCCCAAAAAGCCCAGTAAGGGCGGGCCGCCTAAGAAAGCTACATAGGCAATTGTGGCGACCACAGACATACGCACCGCGGCCTTGGAGGGGTCATCTGAAGCTGCTGATATGCCGGTGGGGAAGCCCAAGGAAGCGCCCAGACCCCAGATCAGCAGGCCAATAAAGCCCAAGGGTAGGGTGGGGGCAAAGATGAAGAGGGTCAGGCCAATAATGACGAGAGTGCAGGTTGCCCGGAGTACCGGTACTCGGCCAAAGCGGTTAAGGAGGGAGGTGCCTCCAAAGCGTCCTATTGTCATGGCTACAACAAAGGTGAAGTAGCCCAAGGAGCCGACGGTCTCGCTGGTGCCGTAGTCTTGGGTGAGGGCCATGGCTACCCAGTCATTGGCGGAGCCTTCGGCCAGGGCCATGCCCAGCACAAAAAGGCCAATGAGGATAGTGCGCTTATCGCGCCAGGCATCACGCACCCGGTAGGAGCCGACGACGGCGATGGCTTGGGTATCGTCCTGCCCGTAGTTCTCACTGTGGCAGAACTTGAGAGAAATCGCCACGAGGGCGGCAACTACCAGCGCAAAATACCCCATGTGGATAAGGAAAGGCACTCCCAGGCGGGTGTCAAGGGTACTGACGGCCGCACCGGCGACAGTTCCGATAGAGAAAAATCCGTGCATGATGGGGGTGATATAACGGCCAAGGGCCCGCTCATTAGCTACCCCCAGTACGTTAGCGGCAACATTAGATAGAGCGCTGCCGATACCTTGTAGGATAAGGCCCACTACTGTCAAAGGAAGATTAGCTAGCTGAACACCCACACCAATGAGGACCATGCCGATGACAGCGATGCTATAGGCTGCGGCGATACAGCTTCTCGCCCCATAACGGGCCACCATAGCCCCAGAAAAGCTGACCGCGCAGAAGGACCCTAAGGTCATGCCCAGCAGGAGCAGACCCATGGGCCCGGCGCTTAGACCCAGCCCACTTGCGACATCGGGCAGACGGGTCAGCAAGGCTGAAATTACAAGGCCACTAGCAAAGAAGAGCCCCAGCACGGCCCGGTACCAGGTCTTAATCTGCCGGTCGGAAAGCTGGGTGCGAGGGGTCTGTGCCATAAGGTGTAGGGTCGCTTCTCTCGTGCTTAGTTTGGTTATCACTTGGTATGTGTGATCCGGTCTCTATTCTAGTGGCCACACAAGATAAGGCATCTACTCACAAGCGAGAAGATGCCATATCTGTAGAAGAATGTGGTGGCTGCTAGGTCAGCTTTACTACAGCCTGTGCTTTCATGAGCACTTTCTGTTCTTTACCCTCAGTGTCGGGGGCTGTGACGGTGAGGTCAATGCGGGCGGTGCGGGCGTCCGTATCCAGGGCACCCACCTTACCGGCAACAGAGATGATATTCCCGCCGGTAGCTGGGGAGGCAGCGTCCTGGGCATCAAGGACAGGGACAGGCTTAGAGAACCGGGTCTGGTAGTCCACAATCGCGCCAGCATCCCCCACCCAGTCGGTCACCAGCTGCACAGCAGCGCCCATGGTGAACATGCCGTGAGCGATGACGCCGGGCAGGCCAACAGCAGTGGCAAAGCGTTCGTTCCAGTGGATAGGGTTAAAATCGCCGGACGCACCCGCATAAGCCACCAGGTCAGCGCGGGTCACAGGAATCTGGCGGGCACCAATCTCGGTGCCCTTTTCAAGGGAATCAAAAGAAAGAGTCATGGGTTAGTCCTCCGCCCGAACCAGCAGTGATGAGATGCAGGTGGCGACTTTTTCGCCCTCTACAGTGGTAATTTCCTCGCGAGTAGTGAGCATGGCTCCAGCGCCCATGACTCGCACACTATCGACGTGTACTTCAGTCAGTAGCTGGTCCCCTGCCACGATGGGGCGGTGGTGGGTAAAGCGCTGGTCAGCATGAACCACGCGGGAGAAGTCGATGCCTGCCTCAGGGTCGCTGATCAGGGCAGCGTCCGCTTTCTGTGCCAGAATAATCGCAAAAGTAGGCGGGGCAATCAAGTCACGGTAGCCTGCGCTCTGGGCCGCCTGAACCTCAAAATGCAGGGGGTTGGTTGCCTTCACCGCGGCAGCAAACTCACGAATTTTCTCTCGCCCCACGCTATAGGGTTCTGTGGCCGGGTAGGTGCGGCCCACAATCTCTTCATTAATAGCCATAGCACCACTCTACGTGCCCACCTTGCCTACCTAAAAATTAGGTGCCCTATTGCATCGCACCTCTGTTTGCTAGACAAAAAAGGGGTGGATGCCGTCTTAGACGACACCCACCCCAGCTCTAAGGCAAGAGGCTACCCAGGGAGAACCTTAGCAATAGCATTCCAGACCTGAACAATACCCAGAGCACCAAAAAGTACAGTAGTAATTACCAGCAAAATATTGGTGGTAATCCCATTGCGCCAGTTATCAGGCACACGGCGGGTATTGAGCAAGGCAAGTAGGGTCACAGCCAAGAAGGGCATGAACAAGGCTCCCAGCACCCCGTAGAACAGAATCAAGAAGATGGGGCGGTCAAGCAGGAGAAGAGTCATGGGCGGGAAGGTCAGCCACAGCAGGTAGAACTTAAAGTACTTACCGCCAGTACGTGTATCGGGGTGGCCCGATTCTTTACCGCGGGAAATACCCCAGAAATCTGCGAACATGAGGGAGACGCCAGACCAGACTCCGATAACGGAGGAGAAGGAGGCAGCCCAGAAACCCACCAAGAAAAGGTTACCGATGATGGTACCGTAGCGGTCCTTCAAAATATCAGCCAAGTCCAAGAGGCCCTTGTCGCCCGCGGAGACGGTTGCGCCCACAGAGTAGAGAATCTCAGCGCCCAGGATCAAGGTGGCAATGACGAAGATGCCTGAGAGCACGTAGGCTACTGCGTTATCAATCTGCATCACACGCATGAAACGGGGGGTTGCCCAGCCCTTTTCGCGCAACCAGTAACCGTAGGCAGCTAGGGTGATAGTGCCGCCGACGCCACCGGCCAGAGCCAGGGTGTAGAGAAGGCCACCTTCAGGAATCAGGGGAATAAGACCCTTGAAAAGCTCAGGAAGGTTGGGCAGGGTGTAAATAGCCAGACCTACAATCAGCAGGAACATGAGCCCCACTAGAACTGCGGTAATTTTTTCGACGGCCTCATACTTACCCAACCAGACAAAGCCAAAACCTAGCAGGCCCATGATGATGGCCCAGATTTTCAGGTCTAGGAAGGGGAAAAGGACGGCTAGGGGCATGGCTGAGGCGCTCATGGCGGTAGCCCCATAGACAAAGCCCCAAATCATGATGTAGGGGGCGAAGTAGACGCTGGTCCATTTGCCCAGGGACTTCCAGCCCTCAAAGATGGACCGCCCGGTAGCCAGGGTGTATCGCCCAGCTCCTTCGACCAGAATAATCTTGAGAATTACACCTACGAAGACGGCCCACAGCAGGGCATACCCATAGCGTGAACCCGCTACAAGTGTTGCTACCAGGTCAGCAGCGCCGATACCGGTAGCTGCAACGACTAGACCGGGCCCAATGATTTTATAGTTCTTCACTGGGTCTACGGGCTCATGAGGGTTCACCAATATGCTGGGGTACTTCTCGACGTCTGAACGGCTCAACGGCTCCTCCTTACTTAAACAAAAAACCTGCCAAGCGCATAGCTTGACAGGTTAACTGAGCCCCGACCGGGAATCGATCCCGGGACCTCCATCTTACCAAGATGGCGCTCTACCACTGAGCTATCGGGGCGTAGCGGTGGACGGGCTCGATCCGTCGACCTCACGATTATGAGTCGTGCGCTCTAACCAGCTGAGCTACACCGCCATGTATGAACTTGTTTGGGCTCATACAAGAGCCCCGACCGGGAATCGATCCCGGGACCTCCATCTTACCAAGATGGCGCTCTACCACTGAGCTATCGGGGCAACAGATACTAGCTTACGGTACAACATTCAGTAGACGCAAATCTAGAACCTGCTTTTAATGGGTGTTCTATAGCACAGGCCCTAGAACTTCTTGCGGCCCTTCTTCTTGCCGCCAAAACCACGATCATCACGGTCAAACTTCTTCTTACCGCCAAAACCACGGTCGCCAAAACCACGATCACGGTCATCACGGTTGAACTTCTTACCGCCAAAGTCCTTCTTACCAAAGCCACGGTCATCACGGTCGAACCGGCGTCCGCCCCCGCCACCCTTAGGGCCACGGTCACGCTTGATGTTGATGAACTCACCAGCTACCTGAGTATCGCGCAGGCGGTCAAAGAAGTCACCGGGCAGCTCAGCTTCAGGCAGAGAAACAATGGTGAAGTGCTGACGGATATCAATGGCGCCAACCTGCTTACCCTTAATGCCACCTTCGTTAGTGAGGGCACCAACAATAGCTGCCGGTGAGACATGTGAAGAGCGGCCCACGTTGAGCTTGTAGTCAACCATGCCTTCTTCAGCATGACGGCGACCGCCACGGGGCTTGTCATCACGGTCAAAGTCGCGGTCACGGTCACGGTCGCGCTTTTTACTCTTAGGCTCAGGCATTTCTTCGGCTAAGAAGGGGCGACCCTGCTGGGCGATAACAGCCAAAGCTGCCGCGATCTCTTCACCTTCAATATCGTGTTCGTTAGCGTAAGCATCGATGAGTTCACGGAAGAAGCTGAGATCTTCAGTTTCGATGGTGTTAGTAATCTGCTGGGCGAACTTCTGCTTGCGGTTGCTGTTCACATCCTCAACAGTGGGCATGTGCATCTGCTCAACCTGCTGGCGGGTAGCCTTCTCAATCTGACGCAGCATGTACTTCTCACGCGGGGTCATAAAGAGGATAGCCTCACCTGCGCGGCCTGCACGGCCGGTACGGCCAATACGGTGCACGTAGGACTCAGTATCGTGAGGAATATCGAAGTTGACGACCAGGGAGATACGCTCAACGTCAAGGCCACGGGCGGCAACGTCAGTTGCAACCAGGATGTCAATGCGGCCAGCACGTAGGGCTTCAACGGTACGCTCACGCTGGTTCTGGGGGATATCACCGTTGATAGCAGCAGCCTGGTAGCCGCGGGCCTTGAGCTTATCGGCAACCTCTTCGGTTTCCTTCTTGGTGCGCACGAAGGCAATAATGCCGTCGTAGTCTTCGACCTCAAGCACACGGGTCATAGCCTCAAGCTTGTGAGAGTGCATAACCTGCATGTAACGCTGACGAATGTTAGCGCTAGTGGTGGTCTTTGACTTAACGCGAACCTCAGCAGGGTTGTTAAGGTACTGCTCAGCGATCTTGCGGATGGTCTTAGGCATGGTTGCTGAGAACAGGGCAACCTGCTTGGAATCAGGGGTATCAGCCAGAATCTGCTCTACATCTTCAGCAAAGCCCATGCGCAGCATTTCGTCTGCTTCATCAAGAACCAGGTACTGCAGGTTAGAAAGGTCCAAGGAGCCCTTTTTCAGGTGGTCAATGACGCGGCCGGGGGTACCGACAACGACCTGAGCACCGCGCTTAAGACCAGCTAACTGGGGGCCATAGGGTGAGCCACCGTAGACAGGTAGCACAGTGAAGTCAGGCATATCGGCAGCATAGGAGGAGAAAGCCTCAGCTACCTGCAGAGCCAGCTCACGAGTGGGAGCCAGCACCAGTACCTGGGTGTCCTTGGAGACACCATTAATGTCAGCCAGTTCTGCCATGGTCGACAGGGCAGGCAGGGCAAAGGCTGCGGTCTTACCGGTACCGGTCTGAGCCAGGCCAACGACGTCGCGGCCTTCAAGCAGCAGGGGAATAGTTTCAGCCTGGATGGGTGAGGGCTTCTCGTAGCCGACCCGTTCAAGGGCAGCTAGGACGCGAGCGTCCAGGCCTAGGTCGGTGAAGCGGACGCCACCGTCCTCGTCCTTTTCTACCTTCTGGGTGGGGGTATCTACAACAGGTTCCTGGAAGATGGCCTCGGTTGTGGTCTCTGCGTTAACAGCAGTGTTTTCAGTCAATGTTGTCCTCATCGAGTGGGGTTTCAGCACTCTCAATAAGTGGAGGTGCTGTACGGGGTGTCCCCGTGGAATGCTCGCGAGGGGCCTCAAAAAATTAGAGGTCTTCGGTTCGTGGGCGCTGGCTATCAAAAGGGGTTGCGCGCTTGGGCGAGCTGATTACACATCAGGTTCTCTAGTCGAAGGTTCAACGGTCTGCTTAGCCTAAGTATGTTCGTTGAACGCGCGTGGCCCTGTGGTTGTCTGCCAGTAGCGGGCGTGGGCGCTGAAGAGAAATGGTCGGGGGTTCCCGAGTCTTACGTTTTCAACTCTACCCTAGTTTGGCCGTTTTGAACCCCGGTGGTGATAGAGGGTACAGCTAGTGGGTGCGCACAGCAATGTCGATGGTGCCAATGGTGCGGTAGTGCACATAGGTGGCACTCCCGTAGCGGCCGGTGGCGTAGTCTACGGCACTAGCTGGTGGGTTACCGCCCCAGGCGTTACCACGCAAATCAATCAGCACGTAGTCGGGGCCAGGCTCCCCAGAGTGGCCAATCCAATAAGCGGTATGATTCGGCACCAGGTAGGTGAGCACAGATAGGTCAGCAGCCACAGTGGCCCCCGGTGGGATAGCGGCCACAGCCTCAGCCTTCATCTGATCTGAGGCGGAAAGTTCAGCAGTGGCGAAGCTAGGGTTACTGAGCTGGGCGAGCGGCTGGTTCGGCAGCAGGCACACACTGACGATAAGAGCCAGCGCAGGTAGAACCGCCGGGGCCCGGTGACGCAGTGCGGCCCTTACCCTGTGAATTGTGTGCCCACCGGGGGCCTTTTTCTGTTGGTGGGCAGGTAGGCGGGTGCGGGCACGAGCCCGAGCCAGAACATCGAGTAAGGCAGCAAAGATCATGGGCATGAGCACCAGGTTGTAATGCCAGGTGGGTTCCCAGTAGCCCTCTTGGGGCGAGAGAAAACGCCACATCAGGGTGGGGGCAGCGATTAAGGCAAGGGGGCTAGCCGTCCAGGCCAGGACGCCTGTGAGCAAGAGCAGACCCACAGTGGTGGCTTTTTGCCAGGGGTAAAAAAGCTGGGCGAAGGCGCCGAGGGGGTCCCCAATGGCTGCGGCGATGTCGAGTTTATCGGAGTAGTCAAAGACTCCCCCGGTATTGAAATAAGGCAGAATAAGGCCAACGGCAAGCAGAGGCCACATCAGGCCCCAGAGCATGAGCAGGCTAGCTTCAGCCACAGCGGGAGTTCTCACCCAGGAGCGCAAGAGGGCGCGAACCCGCTCACAACCGGAGGGCACCGGGGCGGACGCCGAGGGGAAGGCAAGCTTGGTGGCCGTTGAGACCCAGCCGGTGCGGGCCAGAATCACCAAGCCGATGACCAGAACCGTGATACCAACGTCCTCTTTGACGAAGACGAGAGGGGCTGCCCAATAAACCGAGCGGCGCAAGAGGGGCGCGGGGGTGCCCGTCAGGCGGCTCAAGGCCAGGTAGCCCAGGCTCATCACGAGTAAGGGCAGGGCAAAAGCAACCTCATGAAACTGTACAGATACCGCCTGCTGGATGCCAAAGCTCAGGGCATAGGCAAGGCCAAGAGCCAGGGCCGCCCACAGGGCCAGAACCCGCTGGGCAAAACGCACCAGCAGATACACAGAGAGCGCCACCAGCCCGTTTTGCACATAAAGCAGTGTGGCTGGGGAAGGCCAGAGCCAATAGAAGGGGGCCAGTAGCACGGTAACAGGGTGGAAGTGATCGCCTAAGAGGTTGAACCCCTCCCCCTTAATGGGCACAATCGGCGCCTGGCCTGAGGCGTAGGCCTTGGCTAGCTGCGAGAAAATCCCCAAATCCCAGGAGGGCACCACGTAGTGCCGCCACTGCAACCAGGAGTAGAGACTATACAGGGCAAAGACAAGTACAGCGAGGGTTGCTGCGCTGATACGCGCCCTGATCAGGTGGGATTCTGCAGGCAGTAGGGGGGAGCTCATGCGCCTTCTTCATCTACGGTAGGGGTCTGCCACGGGGCTACCGTGGCTCTTGTACGAGTATAAACAGCCCACAGTATTTCTGCCCCGAAGATACAGTGTTTCTGCCAGAAGGTAGGGCAGATATGAGACTATGGTGAGCATGTTGCGAGCGCATTTTGTTCTGGAGCCAACCCACCGACTGCATCTGGGCCAGACTTTTGCCACCGTGCAACGAGGCACCTGTGACCCCCTCTTCCGCCAGGTTCCTGGGCCTTGTGGCCCCGTTTTTTGGGCGACAGCCCGAGAAGCTGGGGTGGGTCTTATCCTTCGTTTTGCCAGGACGCACCCCACCGACCTGCGCGCCCCAGTTGAGGTGACGCTCTGGGCAGGTCAAGCAGTAGGCGGTGCGGCACAGGTGCTTGCCGTAGAGTCTTTTGCTGCCCGTGTGCCCGGTTGGCTCGGTGAGCAGGACCGGTGGAGTAGTTTCTATAGGTCAGCGGCTTGGGAGAGACTACCCGGCCGGCTTGCCCAGGCTCGTGCTGAGGCCCCGGGGTTGAGGCTACCTGCTGTGGGTTTGTTGTCGCAGAATCTTCTGTTGGCTGTTACTGAGCAGAGGGTTACCGGTATTGAGGCTATGGGAGGTATGCGGGCTTTACTGCGCCGGTATGGGGAGCCTGCTCCTGATACGGGTTGCCCTGATCAGCCGCCGGGGCTGGTGATTTTTCCGCCGGCGTCCGTTTTTGCTCAGGTTCCTGATTGGGCTTATCACCGGGCAGGTTTTGATCGTTCCCGTTCCCAGGCCATGGTGAATTATGCCCGCCGTGCTGAATCTTTTGAACGGTTTGCTGCTGATCATCAGGTTAGTGAACTTGCTCAGGCTCTGTATTCGGTTCCCGGTATCGGGCCTTGGACTATCGCAGAAACCTTGCAACGTTACTGTGGGCACCCCGATGCTATTAGTGTGGGCGACTACCATCTTGCTCACCACGTCACTTACGCTTTTGATGGTGCACGTGGTGATGATGCCCGTATGGTGCAGCTATTGGCGCCTTTTACTGGGCACCGGCAGCGGGTTGTGGCTCTCATTAAGGCCGCAGGTATTAGTGAACCCCGCCGGGGCCCTCGCTATGCTCCGCAGGATATGCGCTCTTTTTAGAAGCCTTCTCAAAGCGTAGTCGCCCTTCCCGGTAGGGGAAGGGCGACTATATAGGGAAGTTTGGTAGGGGCTAGTCCTGTTCGGGCTGGGCGGTTTCTGCCTCAGCAACCTGCTTGTGGACCTCTGCCATGTCTAGGTTCTTCACAGCGTCGATAATCTGGTCGAACTGCTGGGCGTTGAGTGCACCAGGCTGGGAGAAGACCAGGACGCCCTCGCGGAAGCCCATAACGGTGGGGATAGAGGTGATACCTGCTGCGGCGGCTAGCTGCTGCTGATCCTCGGTGTCTACCTTGCCGAACGTAATATCGGGGTACTTTTCAGAAGCAGCTTCAAAGATGGGGCCAAACTGCTTGCAGGGGCCGCACCAGTCTGCCCAGAAGTCGAGGAAGAGAATATCTGAGTTCTCTACGTTCTGGGTCAGGTTTTCCTGAGTAATTTCAATGGTTGCCATGGGGAACACGCTACCGGTTTTGGTGGGGCTTGTCTAAAGACTGTGGCGGGTTTCTCTGATAATGAAGAGACCTCTTGGTGGGCACAAAAAATCCCGCCTCGTGTGAGGCGGGATTTTCGCTGTGGCAGATGAGGGATTTGAACCCCCGTAGGCAATGCCAGCTGATTTACAGTCAGCCCCCTTTGGCCGCTCGGGTAATCTGCCGTATTCAATTTCTTGAATGTGTTCGTTTGAGCGAACAGTAGAATACTCTACACACTTTCCTACAGCTTGCCAACTTGAGAACAGCTTTTGTTGCTAAGACCACTTAAAGGTCTGGTTAAAGCATGGGGCCGACGCCCTGAGTTTAAGGACGTCGGCCGTAGCTTAGATTATATAGAAGGAGAACTTACCGCTAGAGCTTCTTGCTCTAACAGAAGTGATATTTCAAGATTTTCTAGATATGCGTAGGCCTGTTGAGGAGTGCACATGCCTCCGCGGATTTCGCGGGCAAGGTTTTCTTTCACGCCCTCAAATCTAGCGACCAGTCCTGCATCATGCAGGTTCTGACCCAGCTCACCAGCAAAATCTCGGATGTGGTGAGCCTGGGGTGAATCATCACCCTCTGTATGTTCAGCGCTGGCGGCCACAAAGCCGTCCGTCGCTAAATCTGCAAGGAGAGCCTCATAGGCTCGTTGCATGGTCTCGTCAGTTACAGCTAGTACCTGTTGCGCTGCCGGAGTGGTTCCTGAGTCGGGCTGTAGGCCGACTGCAGCGTGGGCAGCTGATTTCTTCTCAGCCATACCTTCATCATTCCAAACCAAAATGAACTTTAGCTGAGAAAGGAGTCACAGTTTCATAACGATTGCGATAACCTGCATAGCCCCTATAAAACAAGGTACCGTTGTAGATAAGGCCCACTCCCCCACCCCGGGGCTCAGGGCGAGAGTCACATATCTACACGTAGAAGAGGTAACCACCCGTGGCAAGCGATTCATCATTCGACGTTGTCTCAAAAGTCGACAAGCAAGAAGTATCCAACGCCCTCAACCAGGCTCAAAAGGAAGTAGCCCAGCGCTACGACTTCCGCGGTGTCGGCGCCGACATCGATTTCTCCGGCGAGAAAATCCTCATCAAGGCCAACTCTGAAGAGCGCGCACTAGCAGTGCTCGACGTTTTCCAGTCAAAGCTGGTCAAGCGCGGCATCTCCCTCAAATCCCTGGATTCAGGGGACCCCTACGCCTCAGGCAAGGAGTACCGCATCGAGTCCTCCATCAAGGAGGGCATCGCCCAGGACCAGGCCAAAAAAATCTCCAAGCTCATTCGCGAAGAAGGCCCCAAGTCCGTCAAGGCCACCATCCAAGGTGATGAGCTGCGCGTTACCTCCAAATCTCGCGATGACCTGCAGGACGTTATCGCCCTGCTCAAAGGCGCTGACCTTGAGGTTGACCTACAGTTCGTCAACTACCGTTAGGCAGTTAGCCGGTTGCAGGCGTCCGCCCAGTCAATAAAAGATGCTCCCCACAGGTTGATTCTGTGGGGAGCATTTCTTTCAGCTACACAAATTTGTACGGTCAACTTTCGGTCATTGTGACCTAAACTTTATAGCTGGCCGCTCTGCCGAGCCATATTTTCCAACCGGGCAATACGATCAGCCATAGGCGGGTGAGTAGCCATCAGATTCTTCATCGACCCGCCACCACGAAAAGGGTTAGCAATCATCATCGACGCAGCCCCAGCAGTCTGCCGATTCTCAGGGTTCATAGGGTAACGAGAGACCCCATTTTCTAGCTTGTGCAAGGCAGACGCCAACGCCAAAGGGTCACCGGTGAGACGGGCACCGTCCTCATCAGCATCATACTCACGGGTACGACTAATAGCCATCTGCATGACCGCTGAAGCAAGAGGCGCAAGGAAAGCAATGAGCAGGGTAAAGATGAGGCCCCCACCCCGATTCTCGTCACGATTACCACCGAACATAGCACCAAAAGTAGCGAACTGGGCGATAGTGCCGATAACAGAGGCAATAGCAGCCGCAATAGAACCGGTGAGAATATCACGGTTATAAACATGCATGAGCTCATGGCCAATCACACCTCGCATCTCACGCTCATCAAGCAGCTGCAAAATACCCTCAGTACAACAGACCGCAGCGTTCTGAGGGTTACGGCCAGTTGCGAAAGCATTGGGGGTCATAGTCGGAGCTACATAGAGCCTGGGCATGGGCTGATTAGCCTGAGCAGAAAGCTCCTCAACAATAGCGTAAAGCCCCGGAACCTGCTCCCGGGTGACGGGGTAGGCCCTCATAGAACGAATAGCGAGCTTATCGGAATTCCAGTAGGTGTACGCTACTGTGCCCACACCAATCAAACCAAAAATCAGGATGAAAATGGAGCTGCGGGTGAAGTAGGCAAGCCCCGCCCCAATAAGGAGAAGAAAACCAACCATTGACCCAAGCAGCAAGACCGTTTTGAGCCCATTGTTATGACTGTGCATGGACGATTCCTTTCAGTGCGAATTCTTCTTGTTGATTTTAGGTGACCAAGGTGTAAGGACGCTGGCATATAGCTGGGTAGCCTAATACAGCAGATGCCTACCGGCGCGGGTAAGGCCGGTAGGCATCACTGATTAGAAACAGATCACTCTTTGGACCTTACCTATTTCAAAGTGCGCTTCGATAAGGGACTTCGCGTAAGGCGACTTGATGATGCGCTGCGGCAGATAGGTTAGAAAACCGGAGGCACGGGTAGCACCTGTTGCATCACTGTCGAGGAAGGTAACCCAGCATCTATGGTTTCCATGGCCAGGGCGACCGATTTTATCCCACGGCACGGTTGCCATGAACTGGTAGTAATCATCAGTACCGACCCAGGAGCGCACATCTGGTCCAGTTGGGTCAGAGGGAGTCTCTGGGGTTCCATACACGACCACATTATCCGGGGTAGCGCCTTCGGCAGGGTCAACCGGGGTTTCCGGCTCCACAGGCGCGGCAGGGTCAACCGGAGCTTCAGGCTCCTCGGGCGTAGCCGGGTCAACAGGAGCAATCGGGGTTTCCGGTTCCACGGGTGCAGCAGGATCAACCGGTTCCGCAGGAGCTTCAGGCTCAACGGGTACGACCGGGTCAGCAGGAGTTTCCGGTCCCACGGGCGCGGCAGGGTCAACAGGAACAACCGGGGCTTCCGGTTCCACGGGCGCGGCAGGGTCAACCGGGTCAGCAGGAGCAATCGGGGTTTCCGGCTCAACCGGCTCTACAGGAGCTTCAGGCTCCACGGGCGTAGCAGGATTAACCGGGGTTTCTGGTTCCACGGGTGCAACCGGCTCCGCAGGGCTAACCGGCTCTACAGGAACTTCTGGCTCAACCGGAACAACAGGAGCTTCAGGCTCCACAGGTGTAGCCGGGTCAACTGGCTCAATCGGGGTTGCCGGTTCCACGGGCGCAGCCGGGTCAACAGGAGCAACCGGCTCTACAGGAGCTTCAGGCTCAACAGGAGTAACAGGCTCGACCGGTTCCGCAGGAGTCTCGGGCTCCACGGGTGTAGCCGGGTCAACAGGCTCAACCGGGGTTTCCGGTTCCACGGGTGAAACCGGAGCTTCAGGCTCCACAGGAGTTTCCGGCTCAACGGGAACAACAGGCTCAACCGGCTCTACAGGAGCTTCAGGCTCCACAGGAGTAACAGGCTCGACCGGCTCGACAGGAGCTTCGGGCCCCACAGGAGCAACCGGAGTTTCCGGTTCCGTAGGAGCTTCAGGCTCCACAGGTGTAGCCGGGTCAACTGGCTCAATCGGGGTTGCCGGTTCCACGGGTGCAACCGGAGCTTCAGGCTCGACAGGAGCAATCGGGGTTTCTGGTTCCACGGGCGCAGCCGGGTCAACTGGCTCAATCGGGGTTGCCGGTTCCACAGGCGCGGCAGGGTCAACCGGTTCCGCAGGAGCTTCAGGCTCAACGGGAACAACAGGATCAACCGGCTCTACAGGAGTTTCCGGCTCAACGGGAACAACAGGATTAACCGGCTCTACAGGAACTTCTGGCTCGACCGGCTCTACAGGAGCTTCGGGCTCCACAGGCGCTACAGGGTCAACCGGCTCTGCAGGAGCTTCAGGCTCTACGGGTGTAGCCGGGTCAACCGGAACAACAGGAGCAATCGGGGTTTCCGGCTCAACCGGCTCTGCAGGAGCTTCAGGCTCAACGGGTACGACCGGGTCAGCAGGGGTTGCCGGTTCCACAGGCGCGGCAGGGTCAACCGGTTCCGCAGGAGCTTCAGGCTCAACGGGAACAACAGGAGCTTCTGGCTCCACAGGAGCAACCGGAGTTTCCGGTTCCGCAGGAGCTTCAGGCTCAACGGGAACAACAGGATTAACCGGCTCTACAGGAACTTCTGGCTCTGCAGGAGCTTCAGGCTCCACGGGTACGACCGGGTCAGCAGGGGATACTGGAAATAATGAATCTACCGGGATTGTAGGGCTTATAGGAGCAGCAGGCAAGGCAGAATTGGCAGGTGAATCAGGGGCAAGAGAGTCAGCTGATAAATCTGGGATAGAGATAGCAACAGGAACCGGCACAGCAAGAGGTTCTGCGGAGGACGCCGCGTCCTCGCCCTGCGATACGAGGGATGCCTCAGTGCCCGACGCGGTGGGAGCAGCCTCTACGCTCGTGTCTAGGGGGACGGTGACACCACTCTGGTCAGCGTCAGCGAGCTGCGGGACAGCATTTTCCGGGCCCACAGCCTGCGCTAAAGAGTTTGATGAGACATCGTGATTAGGGTTGTTACTCCCCTGCTCTGAAGAAGGCCCATCAACAGCCACAGAAGAACGCAAAGTTTCAGCAGGCATACCGCCCGAAACCTTCTGAGGCTCGTTCACCAGGCTATCGGTAAGCCCAGCTTCTTCTTCACTTGCCTCAGCTTTAGGGGTCTGTAATTGGGAGTCGGCACTAATAACCGCCGAACCTGTCGATGAATTATTGACGAGAGCCATACCACCAGCAACCGCGCCAAGCGCAGTCACCACAGCGGCAGCACCAATCATAGCCTGACTACTGGAGGCCCAGCGTCCGCCCCCCGCACCCGAGAAGAGGCCGCCCTGGGTGCTAACACCGGCAGCAAGGCCACTTGTCACACCACCGGCAAGGAAGGGCAACAAAATCTTTGAACCATCAGTGACAAGGGGCGTCAAGCCAGCCAGCACGGGGAATACCCACACGCGCATAGACTTATTGATACCGGCCAGGGTCAGATACTCAGAGGTGCAATAGGGGCAGACCGACAGGTGCAGACGAAGAGCTTCACTACGTTTTTTGGTCAGAGATCCGCGCACCATAGAGCTCAGGTGAGGTGAATAATGTGCGCACTCATCAGTCTTAGGGGCATTCTGGTGGGCCCGCAAAAAGCCTTCGCGCAGACTCTCTCGGGCGCGAGTCGCCAGAGCCGAAACAGCGTTAGCAGAAAGATTCATGGTCTGAGCGACTTCACGAGGCTTTTTATCTTCAACCTCAGTCATCCAAAGCACCGTCTGCCAGCGCTCAGGCAGACCAGTGAAAGCACTCACCAGCTCATCTGATGCGTGTAATTTCAAGACCGAATCATCCAGTGAACCCATTGATTCCAGGTGCTCTTTTTCACTGGGAATCTCTTTTTGAGCAATAAGCCCGTTTTCAGCTGCCAGGTGGGCCAAGGTAGTTGCCAGGTAACCACCCATAAAAGTTCGGGGGCCCTTACCGTTTTTAAGAGCCTGAAGCACACGCACAAAAGCCTCTGAAACGATATCTTCTGAGAGAGTGTTATTAGAGGTGTGCTGGTAAGCGATGGCACGAGCCATAGACACGTAACGTTCATACAGAATGCCGAACGAATCGAGCTTGCCTTCGCGGACGTCCGAGAGCAGGAGCTCGTCAGTGGGGCCGCCAGTAGCTGGTTGCGCGGTGTTGTGTGAATGCATGAAAATCCCTGAGTTTATGCGAGTCGCCCCTAGCTAGAGTGGTGGGGCATTGTATTAGTCTATCGGGATTGAGCGAAGCGTGCAGTAATTTGTGGAAAGGACAACAGCAGCCCGACTCCTTACACAACAAAAGAGTCGGGCCAAGTTGCCCCTAGTGGCAAAGCAATGTAAGCCTTTCCTACAGCGCAGGGCCCGCGAACGGCCCTGTGCAATGGTTGCAGCTGGATGGGTGATGTGCAGAGCCGCTCGATAAAATCCAGCAGCGGCGACCCTGCACCCCTAACACATCACAGCGCTAGCTCCTTAAGCATCGGATTGCTTTCCCTAGTTCCGATGTAAGGTGCCCTTGCGCTCGTCGAATCCCCACGATTGACGGGCACAATTTATTCCCTTATTCCCTTCCCTGCTTCCCAGGGCAGTTCGGGGGTGATGTACCACCAAGCCGATCATGAAAACCGGTGGGCACACCCGACAGTTTTGCGCTGTCATAAGTAAAGAGTCGCCTAGGCCTGTTTTATGACGCGAAAACCGAAAATTTTTTAAAAAACTTTTTAGCCCCCCCCCATTAGGCTGAGGCTATATGCCTGCCTTGGGCTTCCTCACTAAGAATTTAGCCTAGCCAATCTTGTAGCTTTACCCAGCCTGACCTTATTGTGACAGACTCAAAATAAGGATAGTATAGTGACATGATGTCAACAAGGAATGTCCTCGGGGTCAGCGGTTGCGGCCACATTCCCGGCAGCACCACCACCCCATCCAGTGTTCACCAAGAAGCCTGGTCAGCCCAGCTCCGATCCAAGGGCCGCCGCGTCACCAAACAGCGCCTAGCAGTGCTAGCAGCAGTACACGATAACCCCCATTCGACCGCAGACGCCATCGTCACAGCCGTCCGCCAAGAACTACCGGGTATCACCGTACAGTCGGTGTACGTCATCCTTACCGACCTCACCGACATCAACATGCTCCGCAAATTCGAACCACCAGAATCAGCAGGACTCTACGAAACCCGCACCGGCGACAACCACCACCACGCCTACTGCATCCGCTGCGGCACGGTCGAAGACGTGGATTGCGCCATCGGAGCTGCACCCTGCCTAACCCCCAACGATTTCCACGGCATGGCACTGCTCAGCGCCGATGTACTCTACCGAGGCATCTGCGCAAACTGCCAAAACGCCGAAGAAAAAGAAGTGGCCCTCGCCCAGCAAACAGCCGCCAACCAGGCACTCACAAGCTAAGGAAGAGCGTCATCACCCCTGCCGGTCACCTAGCATTAGCCCTAGAAACCAGCAGAAAACAACCCTCACATAGGAAAGTAGGAAAAATGAACAACCCGATTAAGCCCGGTTCATTTACCACCACAGCCCAAGGTGCCCCCGTCGCCTCAGACAACGACTCCCTGACCGTAGGCAACGACGGCCCCGTCGTCCTACACGACGCCTACACCGTAGAAAAACTAGCCCAGTTCAACCGCGAGCGCGTGCCCGAACGCGTCGTCCACGCTAAGGGCACTGGCGCATTCGGTGTCTTCGAGACCACCGAAGACGTCTCCCAGTACACCCGTGCTGCCCTCTTCCAGCCCGGTGTATCCACCGACATGCTCATCCGTTTCTCCACCGTTGCCGGTGAACAGGGCTCCCCCGACACCTGGCGCGACCCCCGCGGTTTCGCCATCAAGTTCTACACCACCGAAGGTAACTACGACCTAGTCGGTAACAACACTCCCATCTTCTTCATCCGCGACGCTATCAAGTTCCCCGACTTTATCCGCTCGCAGAAGCGCCTGCCGGGCAACGGCCTGCGCAACAACGACATGCAGTGGGACTTCTGGAGCCTACGCACCGAATCAGCCCACCAGGTTACCTGGCTCATGGGTGATCGCGGTATCCCCGCAACCTTGCGCCACATGGACGGCTTCGGCTCCCACACCTACCAGTGGATCAACGCCGAAGGCGAGCGTTTCTGGGTCAAGTACCACTTCCGCACCGACCAGGGTAACGACTTCCTGACCGGTGACGAGGCAGCCCGCATTGCCGGTGACAACGCCGACTACCACCGCCAGGACCTCTACGAAGCCATCGAGCGCGGCGACTTCCCCTCCTGGACCCTCTACGTTCAGGTCATGCCCTACGAAGACGCTAAGACCTACCGCTTCAACCCCTTCGACCTGACCAAGGTCTGGCCTCACGGGGACTACCCGCTCATCAAGGTCGGTAAGATGACCCTGAACAAGAACCCCGAGAACTTCTTCGCCCAGATTGAGCAGGCAGCCTTCTCCCCCTCCAACTTCGTTCCCGGTATCTCAGCTTCCCCGGATAAGATGCTCCTGGGCCGCATCTTCTCTTACCCGGATGCCCACCGCTACCGTATTGGCACCAACTTTGCTGACCTGCCCGTCAACTACGCTAAGAACGCTGAAGTCAACAGCTACAGCAAGGAAGGCGCTATGCGCTACACCTTCAACAGCGCAGACACCCCCGTCTATGCCCCCAACTCCTTCGGTGGCCCGCACGCTGACCCCGAGCGCGCCCATGAGGGTTCTTGGGAGGCAGATGGCGCGCTGGTTCGTGCCGCTGCTACCTTGCACGCTGAGGACGATGACTTCGGTCAGGCCCGCGCCCTCTACGCTGATGTGATGGACGATGCCGCTAAGGCCCGTCTGGTTGAGAACATTGCCGGTCACGTCGGTACTGTTGTCTCAGATGAGATTCGTGAGCGTGCCTTCAAGTACTGGGATTCAGTGCACGAAGAGCTAGGTGCCCGCGTACGTGAGGCCTACAAGCACAACAATGAGAAGAGCGACGAGCCCACCCCCCAGACCACCTAGAGTCTGCAGTAGGGCCTAGCCCTTACTGATAAAAGCCGCCCCTGGCGTCCTGATGTTCAGGACGTTGGGGGCGGCTTTATGTGTAGTGAGCAGGTTACTGGTGGGGTTGGTTCTGCTCTGGTGTTTTATCCGGCGATATGACGGGGGGTGTCTTCTTCGTCGTGTTCTTTCTTGCCGAAAGGCCACCACCAGGCTGCTTCATCGAGCAGGTACATGGTGGCGGGGATGAAGGTGGTACGGATGAGGAAGGCGTCCATGGCTACGCCTAGTGCAAGGGCAAAGCCGATGGGGCGCACTGCGGTGAGGTGGGAGAAGATGAACCCGGCGAAGACTGCAACCATGATAATGCCGCAGGCAGTTACCACTGTTCCGCCTTGCTTATAGCCTAGGACCACTGCGTCCCCTGCGGTGTGGCCCTTACGGTGGGCATCTCGCATGCCGGAGACGATGAAGATTTGGTAGTCCACTGATAGCCCAAAGAGGATGCCGATGAGCAAGATGGGCAGGAAGGCCAGGATGGGCCCTGGTTGGGTTACACCGAAGATCTCAGCTAGCCAGCCCCACTGGTAGACGGCTACAACGGCGCCAAAGGCGGCCAAGGTGGAAAGCAGGAAGCCGATGGTGGCCATGACTGGCACGATGATGGAGCGGAAGACAAAGGCCATGAGCACCAGGCAGAGAACAATAACTACACCCAGGTAGAGGGGGATGGAGCTTGAGATGCGCTCTGAAATCTCGATATTAGCTACCGTGGAGCCGGTCAAACCGATGTGGGTTGCTGTAGCTTTTTCGGTGGCCTCAAGCTTATCGTTCATGGAGTGAACGGTAGCTAGGGTACTTTCTGCTGAAGGCCCTTCTGTAGGGAAGAAGGCCAAGATGGCTGTGGCCTTGTCGTCGCTTGTTGCAACGATAGCTACACTTTCGATTTTGTTGTTTTTGAGACGGTCGGCCACATCAAGGGCGACCTCGCGTAGACGGGCTTCGTCGTGGGGGACGGCCAGGGTAACTCCGGCGATAATGGGCCCGTTGACGCCTTCACCGAACTTCTCAGAGATTGTTTGGTAGGCCTGGTAGGAGGTTGAGTCGCTGGCTTGGTAGGAGCCATCGGGTAAGCCCAGACGAAGGGATGTGGTGGGGATGATGGCCAGCACCAGAACGGCTACCGCGATGAGGGTCATGATGAAGGGGTGGCGGGTAACGAACCCACCCCAGCCCTTGTAGGCTGTCTCGATTTCGGCGAGGGCTTCACGGCGGTTACGGGGCACCCGGATTTCTTGGGTGCGGGCCTGGTGGCGTTCGGTGAGCTCTTTTCGCTGGGTGCGGGTGAGTAGGCGGGTGCCCAGTAGACCCAGGACAGCTGGAACCAAGGTGAGAGATGAGGCCACTACCAGGGCTACGGAGAAGGCTCCTGCTAAGCCCATGACTGCCAGGAAGGGCAGGCCAGTCAGGCAGAGGGCTGAGAGGGCGATGATGTTGGTCATGCCGGCAAAGAGTACGGAGTGGCCCGCTGTGGAGTTGGCGGTGCCAGCAGCATCGAGCACGCTGGCGCCGTTTCGTAGTTCTTCGCGGAAGCGGTAGAGAATCAGCAGGGCGTAATCGATGCCCACGCCTAGGCCTAGCATGAGGGCGAGGACGGGGTCGGTGGCGGTCATACCGATAAAGGCGGTGCTGGTGTAGACCAGGGCCACTGCGGTTCCTGCACCAATTAGAGCCAGGACGAGGGGAAGGCCCGCAGCTACTACTGCGCGCAGAGTGATGAGTAGGACGATGAAGGCTACAGCCAGGCCGATAATTTCTGAGATGCCGAATACGTCACTGACGTCCTGGTCGAGTTCGTAGCTGTAGTTGACGGTCAGGCCGGTGTCTTTGAGCGTGTCGAAGGTGCTAAAGACGTCTTCGCGTACAGAAGTAGGGAGGGAGTTGGTGTCTTGGGTAAAAGCGATGGTGACGATAGCTGCGGTGCCGTCATCGCTGACCATGGTGGTCTCCCCTGCCGCGGTGAGTTCCCGCTGGGCAGCATTGACCTTATCTTGGTTTGCGCGCAGGGTGGTGCGGGCCTCAGCGAGGGCTGTTTCTTGGGCTGGTATTTCAGGAGCGATAGCAGCGATTTCATCGTTGCTTAGCCCCTCGGGAAGGGCAGCTTTGGCGGCCTCTAGCTGAGCTTGGCCCTCATCGATTTGTGCTTTGGCTTGAACCAGCTGGGCCTGAGCCTCTTCTAGTTGCCTAGCCCCCTGGGTTGCCTTTTCTTCGGCGACAAAGGGGTTGATGGAGCCAGCTACTTCAGGTAGCGCGTCAATAGTGGTCAGGGCCTGGTCAAGGGCCTGTTTGTGGGTGTCGTTGAAGCCCTGGTCGGACTCTAGTACCACATAACCATTGGATACACCGTTGTGGGGGATTTTAGTTTGCAAATCTTCCCGCACAGCCTCGAAGGAGGCTCCAGGCATGGTGTAGCTGGCGGTGGCACCGCGCGCTAAGGTCAGGGCCCCCACTCCGGCTAAGGTCAGAAGCACCAGCCACAGCACAATAGTGGAGCGGGCATGGCGAGCAGCAGCAAGGCCGAGAGTGTGCAGGGCACCGGTCATAAGGAACTCCTGGATAAAAGACGGGGGTTTATTGTGATTCTACTACTGAAATGAGCTGGCGTACTTGCTCCATCGGCAAGGTAGCGTGCGGGGCTAGAGCATTAATACGCACAGCACCACTGTTGCCAGCGGCAAAGAGTTTGAGGGTATCTAGGGCAGGAGCGCTACGCACAACGAGACTGGGGTCAAGGGCCGCAACTTCAGCTGCTGTTGTAAAGACCAAGGCGATGTTCTCTTCGTCATCATCTGTTTTAAGGACGACGGGGTGCCCGACCGTGTCATCAGGGCGTACCCCCAGCAGAAGCACCGAGGCGGGGGCGGTTAGGGCCATGAGCAGATCGTGCATGTTTTCTTCTAGGAGCGCACGCTGGGCGGGCATATTGTGCGGTGACCCGATAACCCACTGAATCTGGGCTTTTTCGATAAAACACTCGTGGTCGCTACCAGGGTCTAGCACCAGCACGTCGATAGAGTCATCGTGAGCTACCTGCAAGAAAACCTTCATGGCGTGCTCTACCACCAGGCGGGGGTTAGGTTCCTTAAGCACCTGAGCTGAATACCTTTGGGCAGGTTCGCTACCTGTGTAAGCAGTTAGCGCCCTCATACCGTTGGCCAGGCGTAATACCTGATAGTTCAGTTGAGCAGGCCCCTGAGTGTTAGAAGCGCTCTGAGTGATATCCATGATGAGATTACCGGCCTGGGCGGTACGAACAACATTAGCTAGGGACTGCTCGCTCCTGGCAGCAGCAAAGCTCGCTAAGGCCTCCGTCAGGTAGGGGTTAACGGGGCCGACTGGCAGCTGACCTTCCTTACCGGTCTCTGCGAAACCTGTGCCCCGGCGTCCTGCCAAACGCACAGCCGCCCACTCAGGAATGTACTGCTCATCGCGAGGGAAAGACTCAAAGTGTGAGCGAATATCACGGGCACTTAGACGGCCTTCACCGTTCCAGTCCACCGGCTCATGCGCCCGGTCGTAGGACGCCCCAATCTGGTACTGGGGGTCAGGCCAGTCACTTGCAGTAATGACCACTGAGGCAGTAAACCAGGTTCCCTCACCTTCTATGAAAGAAGCATGTTGCAGCTGCTCAATGGCCGGCAGTACCGGGCTATCAGGCTTAATGGGGCCCACGCTGCCTACATGGTCCTGATCATCACGGGATTCGGTAATACGCACAAAAACAGTTTCAGACAGGGGCTTGATATCGAGTACCAGCTCATTCCAGCCAGCTTCAACCTTGACCGTGCCCAGCATCCAGCTACCGATGGTATTCAGGGCATCTTGCACCATAGCGGGGCGTTCGATCTCGGAGTAACGGGGCGAAGAAAGCGACATACTGTTCCTGAAGGTTGGGATGAAGCAGACCCTACCGGCCTCACCACGGGGTAGAGCCAAAGGGCGCAAGTTATCTACCCTATTAAACCAAGAAACTACCCGCACTGGGGCGCAGCACCCCCGCCGGGGCCCTGGGTGATTTTTACCTAGTTTCCTCAAGGTCACTGAATATAACAGAAATTCAAGCGCTCATTACGATAAAAAGGTGCGTGAGCCCCTCAAGAGTTGCTAGCCTTGAGCGTATGACTACTACACTGCAGGATCTGATTGACGATTCAATCTTTATCTCCACCGAGTACCAGGCCCGCCTTGCTGAAATCAGCGACGGCGCAGAATGGACGGTGGATTTCTCTGCACCGTCATTCACCCTCCAGTCTGATGCTTCCGTAAGCCTCACCCCCTACCTCTTAGGCACCGAATCCGAGAACCGCGGTTCCTGGATCTGGTCCTGGCAGGAGCTCGGTCACTTCCCCGACCGCGTCGTTTCGGCAGCAATCCAGGCGCGTGAAGGCGGAGCGAAGCACCACATCTCTGAGCTCACCACCGATGAGCTCCCCCTCGACCCCGCCCTGGCCCGCAAGCTGACCCTAGCTTCTAAGGCCCTCACCGGCATCTACGCCCACTACCCGGTCACCGCCGGGGCCGGCGTCCGCGCTTGGATTTTGCTCGATGGCAGCCAGCTTGAGCTTGAAGCCCCCACCGTTAACCGCATGGGCCAGGTCATGGCCCAGGCCCTCCAGACCGGCACCGCAGTAAACCACCTACGCGCCGTAGATTCCTACGCCAAGCTGCGCGGTGCCCACATTGCCTGGGACACCGAAGCAACCGCCGTTATTACTGCTTCGGACGGTGCCCTACGCCTCTGGTTCGATCAGGGCAAGATTTCAGGTATTGAGGCTGCTGAGCCTCAAGCCGGTGCGGACGAGCTAGCCCGCCTGGGCCTGACCGCCCGCAACCTGCGTGAGCAGCTTGCTTCTGAACGTCAGGGCATCGAAGCTGTCGCCGCACAGAAGGCCGCAGACCAGATCGCAGCCCGCGAAGAAGCAGCCCGCACACAGGCTGAAGAAGCTGCTCGTGAAGATGAGGCCCGCGCTGAGGCCGCCCGCGCAGCCGAGGCTGAAGCCCTCGCCGCAGAACAGGCAGCCCTCGAAGCTCGCGAGGCTGAAATTACTGCCGCCCAAGAGCGTGCCGCCGCCCAAGCTGCTGAGGCTGAGCGTCGCCAGAAGGAAGCCGCCGAGCAGGCAGCTCGTGAAGAAGAAGTCGAAGGTACCATCACCACCGACCGGGTCTACCCCAACGCCGAGCAGCCCTACGACCGCGAACCTACCGAAAATGCTCGCCCGGGCCGCGTCACCACCAGCACTATCGCTGATAAAGACATCGTGCGTGAAGAACCCGCCCAGGTAGAAGAGCCCAAGGCTGGTTCCCTCGCCGCAGATCGCACCCTGGAAGAGACTGAACAGGCCAAGCAGGGCAGTGCTGACCAGCAGAAGGTTGAAGAGACCATCCGCCCTGCCTCAGATATCCGCCTGGCTGGCCAGGCCCCTGACCTTGAAGCTGAGCGTACAGAAGCTGCAAGCAAGCCCAAGCCTAAGGACGAAAAGAAGGGCTTCTTCAGCCGTTTCTTCGGCCTCTAAATTCTCACAAGAGCACCCCCGCAGTGGCTACCTGGCACCAGCTAGGTAGCCACTGCCGTCTCAGGAGTAAGCTTGAGAAAGAGAAAACGCCCTAGGCGCCCCCTACCCCAGGAGCCTCCTAGCTGCTAGCGCTCCTAGGCATACCAAAAGAAAACGAGGAAGACACCGGTGAGCACAGTCAAAAACGAGCAAGTAACCGGCGGCCTCTACGCCTTTTCCTGCTATCTCATCTGGGGGCTCTTCCCCCTCTACTTCATGCTGACAGCCCCAGCCAGCCCCCTAGAGATTGTGGCTGGCCGAGTGCTCTTCTCACTCATCTTCTGCCTGCTTCTGCTCTCCCTCACCCAACAGCTCAAAAAACTAAAGGCCCTACTGGGCAACCTGCGGCAGGTGAGCCTACTGCTGGTCGCCAGCCTACTCATTTTTGGTAACTGGCTCCTCTACATCATTGCAACCACCAACAATAACGTCATGGAAGCATCCCTGGGCTACTACATCAACCCCATCGTTTCCGTAGCCCTCGGCGTCATCTTCTTAGGCGAACGCCTACGCACCCTTCAATGGGCCGGCATCGGCCTTGCGATACTAGCAGTCTTAGTGATGGTAATCTTCTACGGCTCAGTACCCTGGCTGGGGCTGGGGATGGCCTTCACCTTCGGCTTCTACGGGCTGGTGAAGAAACAGGTAGGGGCGGTCCCAGCCCTCGTATCTTTGAGCGTGGAGACCCTACTACTAGCCCCACTAGCGGCAGTGCTCATGTGGCACTTTGCTCAAAGCGGCCGCCTCACTCTTCTCTCAGAAGGCCCAGCGCATTTCTGGATTCTGGCAGCAAGCGGTATCATCACAGCAGTGCCCCTACTGCTCTTTGCAGGAGCCGCCGCGCGCATCCCCCTCACCGTCCTAGGTATGGTGCAGTATGTTGGCCCTACTCTCCAGTTCCTCCTAGCCCTCTTCGTCACCCAAGAACACCTCTCAGCCGGCCGCTGGGCTGGTTTTGTGCTGGTCTGGGTAGCGGCAGCCTTCTTCATCACCGACTCGCTGCTCACCCAGCGTAAGGGCCCGGGCCAGCGTCCGCCCGCTGTGGCACCTTCCCCCGATACCAATACCGGCATGCTCCCCCAGATAAAACCCAACTAGACCCTACCCACACCAGATAAAAGCAGCACAGGCTCACCTTCAGCGGGCCTGTGCTGCTTTTTATTCTCGTTTGAGGTAGCCCCTTACTGGGCGGTGGGGTTAAGCACGCGAGAGAGGAAGAGCTGAGTACGCTCATGCTGGGGGTTGCCAATCACAGCGTCAGCGGGGCCCTCCTCGACGACGACACCGCCGTCCATGAAGACCACGCGGTCAGCTACATCGCGGGCAAAGGCCATCTCGTGGGTCACCACAATCATGGTCATACCTTCGGCAGCGAGCTGACGCATAATAGAGAGCACATCGCCCACAGTCTCAGGGTCCAGGGCACTGGTGGGCTCATCAAAGAGCATGAGGGAAGGGTCCATCGAAAGTGCACGGGCAATAGCCACACGCTGCTGCTGACCACCTGAAAGCTGATCCGGGTGGCGGGCGGCCTTATCGGCCAGGCCAACCTTTTCAAGATGGGCCAGGGCAATCTTCTGGGCCTCTTCCTTAGAACGCTTCAAGACCTTCACCTGGGCAACCGTGCAGTTTTCCAGCACGGTCAGGTGAGGGAAGAGGTTGAACTGCTGAAAG
This sequence comes from Rothia sp. 32237D007AR, assembly GCF_053544675.1. NCBI lineage: Bacteria > Bacillati > Actinomycetota > Actinomycetes > Micrococcales > Micrococcaceae > Rothia > Rothia sp. 32237D007AR. The sequence continues at coordinate 39,055 of NZ_JBPPUO010000002.1, forward strand.
ACCATGCCCACGGTACGGCGCATAGCATCAATATTTACATCAGGGTCAGTAACAGAGTGCCCGGCCACCTCAATGCTGCCGGAGTTAGGGGTCTCTAGCAGGTTGACGCAGCGGAGCAGGGTCGATTTGCCTGACCCGGAAGGGCCAACCAGGCACACTACCTGGCCGGGGGCTACCGACATGTTAATACCTTTAAGTACTTCTACTTCACCGTAGGACTTATGCAGGTTGGTGATGGTGACGGAGGCAGGTGCGATCTGAGAAGTCATAGCTGGTTCTTCCTGGGGTAGGTGGGGGCTTTACTTACGGGAGCGGGCCTTGGCACGCTTTTCGAAGCGGCGGGCAAGGAAGCCCAGCGGGACGGTAATCAGCAGGTAGCAGGCACCTGCCAACACGAGCGGGGTAAGGCCAGCACCGGAGCCTGAGATCCCTTCACGGCCGAACTTAGTCAGCTCGTACTGGGCCACAGACATGCCCAGCAGGTAGACCAGGGAGGAGTCCTTAGTCAGCAGAATAATCTCGTTGGTCAGCGGGGGAAGCACGATACGGAAGGCCTGGGGAATAATAACAGTGACCATGGCCCGGGTGTGGCTCATGCCCAGTGACCGGGCAGCCTCGTACTGACCCTTGGGCACAGCCTCTAGGCCAGCACGCAGCACCTCACCAATGTAAGCTGCTGCGACCATACCCAGGGCCAGCATGACAGTGACGTAGTTATTCAGACGCAGACCAAAAGCCAGGGGAATACCGTAACCAAAAGCGATAAAAACCAGCAGGGCAGGCAAGCCGCGGAAAAGTTCAATGTAGAGAGAAGCCAACCAACGGTAGGGAGCAACCGATGAAATCTTCATCAGGGCCAAGAGAATACCGCCGCTTAGGCCTACCACGAAGCCTAGAGCCGTGTAAATCAGGGTGTTCTTCAGGGCAACTGTGATGATGTTGGGGAACTGCTGAACAATAATCTCAGGGTTGAAGACCTTATCGCGCAAGGTTCCCCAGTCAGCGACAAGGATAACGACGAGGGCGATAATAGCCAACAGCGCGTACTGGGCATAGCGGGCATAGGTTTGTTTCTGCCGGGTCGATAGTGCCATGGGTGGTCTTCCTTCTTGTCCCGGCTGCCCGGGAGCGTATCGGCGTAGGAGGGGAGATATACGGGTGGGGGTAGGCTGCGTTAACGCTAGCCTACCCCCATTGGTGAGCTTGGGTTTATGCTACTACCCCTTGCCCTAGATTACTGGGATACGCCCAGGTACTTTTTGCGCAGGTCTGCCAGGCGACCGTCCTCTTCCATCTTCTGGAGGGTACCGTTAGCAGAATCAAGCAGGGCAGTGTTCTCTGTAGCTACAGCGCCAGCGATCTGTTCGCCGGTCTCAATTTCCTGCACCACAGTGAGGGAAGAATCAGAGGTCAGCATGGCAGAAAGGACGGTGATGTTACCGACGATGGCATCGACCTGGCCGGTCTGTACTGCCTGAAGGAGCAGGCCACTGTCTTCGTACTGGATGGTGTTAGCGCCAGCGTCCTGGGCGTACTTCTCGCCGCTGGTTGCCTGCTGAACACCAATGTTGCGGCCAGCCAAATCAGCGTCGCCCTTGATAGTGGAACCAGCAGGAACCAGAATTGCCAGGTTGTCATCGACGTAGGAGTCGGTGAAGTTCATAACGGTCTTGCGCTCATCGGTAATGGTGATACCAGAAAGAGCAATATCGCACTGCTTGGAGGAAAGAGCTACACCTGACTGGATACCCTCAAAACTGGTGGTAAACATGATGGGCTCTACACCCAAATCTTCTGCGATAGCTGCGGCGATGTCGGCATCCAGACCAACAATTTTGCCGTTTTCTTCATACTCGAAAGGAGCGTAGGGCGGGTTAGTGCAGACGGTGAGCTTACCCTCTGAAATCAGGGAAACACCTGATTCGGTGGTGGTGCCGGTGCCGGAAGAACCGCAAGCAGTGAGCATCAGGGCAACTGCGGCGAGCGCGAAGGGGGCCTTCTTCATGGGTGTACCTCGTATCAAGACGGTGGGGGTGCGATGTGCTTTGAGCTATATTCTGCCCCGGCATACGTATAAATGCAATCTTATGCATGACTATTCATTATGAATTTTTGGGCGCCTCAAAGGTGAGCTTTAATGACAAACATGACAAAATAGGCAGGGTGAACCGAGCAGACCTTAACAAAAAGACCAGCGACATCTCTTCCATGTTCGATCAGGTAGCTGAACGCTACGATCTGATGAACGGCATCATGTCTTTGGGTCAACACATCTACTGGCGTAAAGAGACTGTGGCCGCGGTCGATGCCCGCCCTGGCCAGAAGGTGCTGGATGTTGCAGCCGGTACTGGCACTTCGTCTGAACCTTTCGCTGACGCCGGTGTTAAGGTAATCGCCGCAGACCTCTCTGAGGGCATGCTGGCGGTTGGCCGACGCCGCCGCCCTGATATTGAGTTTGTGCAGGCAGACGTCACTCATCTGCCTTTTGCAGATGAAGAATTTGATGCTGTCACTATGAGCTACGGTTTGCGTAACGTAGCTGATTACCCCCGGGCTCTGCGTGAGCTCTACCGGGTGACTAAGCCGGGCGGACGCATCGTCATTAACGAGTTCTCCACTCCCACTTTCGCTCCTTTTCGAGCTATCTACCGCAACTATATTATGAAGCTGATTCCGCCTATTGCGCGTAAGATCTCTTCAAACCCCGAAAGCTATGAGTACCTGGCTGAATCTATTCTTAGCTGGCCTACTCAGGAGGAACTGGCTGGCCACTTTACTGAAGCTGGCTGGCAGGGAGTGCAGTATAAGAATCTGACCGGCGGTATTGTAGCTTTGCACCGTGCTTATAAGCCTGAGCAGTAACCCGGTAGACTTACATCAGCAGCTCACCGCGGCTCAGGGCCGCAGCCACCCACCGAAGAAATGTGAAAGACACCGTGACTGAACCCACCAGCTCCTCTGTGAGCGCTCATGTGCTCATGCCCGAAGCTGACTTCAACCTGCCCAAGGGGTTTGAGCTCATTGCGCAGGACGCTGAACTCGGCCCCAAGATACTTGAGGCTCTTTCGGAAATTGAGCAACGCCTCGACCGCGCAGTTGCTCAGACTAACTATCTTGCAGATGTAGCCTCCCGTCATCTTCTTTCAGCAGGCGGTAAGCGGGTGCGCCCTCTGCTGACTTTGCTGGCCGCAGAAGCAGGTGGCGGTATCAATGATCGAGTCATTGACGGGGCTGTTGTGGTTGAACTGACCCACCTGGCCACTCTTTACCACGATGATGTGATGGACGATGCCCCCAAGCGTCGGGGTGTAGATACTGCCCAAAATATTTGGGGTAATTCTGTTGCCATTTTGACTGGAGACCTTATTTTCTCCCGTGCCTCACTCATGGTCTCAGAGTTAGGTGGGCGTGCCTTGGCTATCCAGGCGCAGACTTTTGAACGTCTGGTGCTGGGCCAGCTCTTTGAGACGACTGGCCCTGAGAAGAATGAGGATATCCTCAGCCATTACATTAAGGTGATTGAGGGTAAGACTGGTTCTCTTATTGCCGCTGCTGGCTCCTACGGCACTATTCTTTCTGATGCCCCTGAGGCTACCGTACAGATGTTGGCCCGTTACGGTGAACTTGTTGGGGTGGCTTTCCAGCTGGCTGATGACGTGATTGATGTGACCAGTTCGGGTGCCGCCTCGGGCAAGACCCCTGGCACTGACCTGCGTGAGGGTGTGCCTACCTTACCTACTATTTTGCTCGATCGGGCAGCAGCAACCGGTGACCTTGAAGCCCAGCATGTGCAGCAGCTTATTCAGGGAGATTTGAGCAGTGATGAGGCCCTGGCTGAGGCTGTTGCGGCGCTCTCGGCGCACCCGGTCACTGAAGAGGCCTGGAAGCTTGCCTACCAGTGGGCTGATGACGCTATCGCGACCATTGAGCCGCTGCCTGATTCAGTGATTAAAGAAGCGCTTAAGTCTTTCGCTCACGCTGTTGTTCACCGCGACGCCTAGAACTTTTCTTAGCTATCCGCCCCTAGCTCTTATCTGCCAGCCCTGGCGCAAAGAGCCTAGGGGCGGATAACTTTTACCTTAATACCGTTCTCGCCCCAGGCTGCTGCCAGCTCTTCAAGCTGGGCTGTGTGAGGGGTGGTGAAGAAGCGGCGGATAGCGGGAGCAAACTTCTGCTGCTGGGCTAGCTGACCGTGTTCAAGGGTGGAGAAGATACCGCCGCCACGGTCATCGTAGACCAGCACTTCAAGGTCGGGTTTACGTTCGGTTGGGCCGATATTGAGAGAACCGCTATCGTGCAAGAAGGTCAGATCGCCCATCAGGAGGCGTACTGGGCGGTTAAGGGCTAGGGAGATACCGGATGCGGTGGCTATAGTGCCGTCGATACCGGCTAGGCCACGGTTGGCAAAGACCAGGGGTGAGGCAGCTAGGGGTGGGGCAATGAGGTCCAGGTCGCGGATCAGGTTAGAGGAACCAAGAACCAGCACCGCGTCATCCTCTAGGCAGGTACGCCAGGTGGTATCGGCAAGGGCGTAGCCTGCGGTGCGGTCAGCAGATTCAGCCCCGAGCCGGTCAGCGGCAGTAGAGACACCCGCACGATAGTCACTCACCACCTGGGCTAGCTGGTGGGCAAGTTCCTGCCCGGTTTCGCACCAGCTCAAAGCCCAGTCTTCTCCGCCCTCGGTTTTAGCTCCTTGGCCAGTACCGGCAAAGTCTGCCAGGGCGGTGAGGGATTCTATGCGGGGGATATCCAGGGCCCCAGGCTCATACCAGGGGGCAGGGGCTGGTAGGTAGAGGGCACGCTCTACGGCGGGGTTAGCTAGCAAGGTGGCAACCGGCCGGGAAAGGGTGGGGTGGCCGAAAATAGCGACCCGCTCAATCTGTTTGCCTAAAGGACCAGCAAGTACCTGCCGGTAGGCGGGAACTGCCAGGGGCGAGAAACGGGCATTAGAGGAGGGTTCAGCTAGCAGGGGTAGGCCCTGCTCTTGGGCAAAAGCCTGGGCGATAGGCCCGGCCCCGTCACCGGCCACAACCACGGTGCGACAGGCGGTAGCAGATCGGCCCGTCCGCCTAGTATCCCTACTAGCGGGAGGGGTCTCTAGCCAGCTAGCTGCGGTGGGATCAGCTGGGGGCAAGGCAGTAGCCGGTGCTGGCGGGTTCTCGGCCAATGACCGTGCCCAGCGCTCTAGAATCTGCTGATCTAGAGGGCTGGGGGTTAGCGGGGTATCAAAGGCCAGATTAATCTGGGCAGGGCCCATAGGGGTAGCTGACCGCACCCCCCAGTTCTCTGCCGAGTGCCCCGTCAGAGCAGCCAGCACCGCATTGAGCTGGGCACTTTGAGGGTCAGCCGGATCAGCCGAATAATTCTCAAGAGTGCAGGACGCCCGCGTGTGAGCAGGTGCGATAGTCTGCTGATCAGTGGTCTGGTTAGCGCCGGTACCCTGGAGCCGGGCAGGCCGATCAGCTGAGAGCAAGGCCAAAGGAACCCCCGCATGGTAGGCCTCCATGAGAGCAGGCAGGCACTCCCCCACAGCCGTGCCGCTGGTGGTGACAAGACCGACTGGCTGGCCACTGGCCTTAGCTATTCCTAGGGCAGTGAAGGCAGCGCTACGTTCATCAATACGCACATGGGCTTCAAGAACCCCGGCCTGGTCTAAAGCCGCAAGGGCATAAGCCAGGGGCGCTGAACGGGAGCCAGGAGCAATAAGAACATGCCGCATACCAGCCCGCACCAGGGTATCAAGCACAGAAATAGCGGTCACAAAAGAAGTGGAAGGTGCATCAGTCACCTCACCAGTTTACGGGCTCCCCACCCCTCACATTGGCTAAGGGACCCTACCTCTCTAACTGTCACTTCCCTCTATCTCTTGCTCTAAGAGGCGGTAGCAGGCCTCAATACGGCGGTGCCACCAGGCAGTTCGCTCAGGGCTAGCCACCACCTGCTCTAACAAAGAAGCCTCAGGGGTAATATCCCGCAGAGGCAGGTAACCGTCCCGGGCCACAAGAGAGGCGCTGGTGACGTCCTGACCCATCAAGGACACCGTACCCAAACCACACCCATAAGGCAGCTCAGGCAAAGCCGCAGCCAAAGCCGCCCCCGTACGAATACCCACCGAACTCTCTAAAGCAGATGAAACAACCGCAGGCAAACCAGCCTGCTCCACCACCCTCAGCGCCCGCCGCACCCCACCCAGAGGGGCAGCCTTAATAATCAGCAAATCAGCAGCCCCCAAGCGAGCCACCCGCAAGGGGTCATCAGCCTTACGCACAGCCTCATCAGCAGCAATAAGGAGAGGATTACCATGCTCACGTAACCGATCACGCACCCGAGCCAAACCCTCAACACCCGGCACAGGCTGCTCAGCGTAGAGCAGGTCATAGTCAGCGAGCTCACTCAAGGCACGCACAGCCTGGTCTTCCTGCCACCCACCATTAGCATCCACCTTCACACCGGCCCCAGGGCAAAGAGCACGCACAGCCGCCACCCGGGCCAGGTCTTGAGCCAAAGATTCCTCAAACGGCAGCCCGGCCTCAGCCACCTTAATCTTGACCTCGCCTATCTGCCCCTCATAACGGGCCAGCACAGCCTCCACCTCATCAGCAACCACCGCCGGGACCGTAGCATTAAGCGGAATCCGCGCACGGAGCGGCCGCGGGTAAGGCAACCATGCCGCCTCAAGAGCGCAAGCTAACCAGGCTGAGGCCTCCCCCGGCTCATACTCAGTAAAAGGGGCGAACTCCCCCCAGCCTGCCGGGCCCTGAATCAGAGCAGTTTCCCGCAGCGTCACCCCACGAAACCTCACCCGCATAGGAAGAGCCACCACACAGGCGCCAGCCAAAACACTCTCTAACGGGGGCAGAGAAAAACCGGGAGATAAGGTACGAGCTGTCATATCTTCTAATCTAGACCCCTCCCCCACTTCTGCACGATTCCTGACAGGCATTCGCGCAACATTAGGGGTTCTCTCAGGAAAGTCCCATGTGAGTTTGCCACAATAGCAGTACGAGCTGAGTCTGTTAGCCTCTAAAAGGGCCTGGACTAAAAAGTTTTGCGCACACTCTGAGGCTGAAGTAACAGCCACAGGTGGGTAGACTCGGTGATGTATCTACAGGCAGTAGAAAGGTCTTTGGGATAACTGTGAGTTTTGAGAAGCGTAATTCTAACGCTGTTTCTAGCACAGCTGACGACGCCACAAAGGTGCTATCGCCCCAGGCCTATGACGACCGCACAATCCCCTTACCGGCTTACCCCGGCGACGATGCCACAGAGCTACTCCCCACCAACCGCCCCTCTTCAACAGGGTCAGGAGCCTTTGTTACTGGCCCCACCCGGCTCCTGCCGACTCAACGGGCCTTCGGCACCAACGGCGCACCAGCTCGCCCTAGCCCAGCCCAGCGAGGCTACGGGCTTACACCGTACACTCAGGCAGCGCACTCAGGTGAGGACTCCCCCTCAGGCCGCCTACACATGCTCACCCCCTCCCACATCCGGCAGACCCGCCCCTCACTGTGGACCCTAATCCAGCACTTCTTCGCAGCTGGCACCCTCTTCTGCTTTCTATTAGCTTCCTTCGTTTTCTTTCTGACCACACCCACAGGCCAGGAACTCGACGAGATTTCCTTCCAAGAATTCTCCTACCGATTCATGACCTACACTGAGCAGACCTCAACCCTGCTCGACTCCATCCCCACCGCAGCCGGTATCACCGCAGCTATCGGCATCCTTTTCGTGCTGGTCTGGAAGCACCGCTTTGTGCCAGCCCTCGTTGGCCTAGCCATCGCAGTCGGCGCTAATGTAACCACTCAGCTGCTCAAAAACTACATCATCGTCAAACCCAACCTGGGTATCCAAGAGGCACTGGGCAACTCAGCCCCCTCAGGCCACACCACCTTCGCCGCAGCAGCAGGCCTAGCCCTCTTCATAGCCTCACCCAAACGCTTCCGCCCCACCGTAGCTCTCATCAGCATGGTCTTTACGGTAGCCGCCGGTTATTCCACCGTCATCAACGGCTGGCACCGCCCAGCCGATGTGGTCACCGCAATTCTCATCACCGGCCTCTGGGGCGTGCTAGGCCTCGTCATTTTGCGCTTCATGCGCTCAGAAGAACTGGATATGAGCAACACCCAACGGACAGGTCTTATTCTGGTGCCCTTGCTGTCCATCTCAGGTTTCTTCTCAGGCTTCTGCGCCCTAGCCCTCTACTGGGTGACCTACACCAACCCAATCCCAGGTTCAGCCTTTATGGCTGCAATCTGCTTCATCGCAGCAGTAGCAGCCCTCACCACCAGCACCCAGGTCGCCCTCCTACGCCCTCAGAACAAGCAACGCAGCGCCTACCGAAAAGTCTGGGCCTACTAAGAAAAAGCCTTTAAACACAAAGTTGCCCAGCTAAACGCTAGGCAACTTCGGGCTCAGCACCCACATACGCTGCGGGCCTAACCAGTAAAAACTTACCCCCGGCCCAAGGTAATAGGGCCAGTCAAACCAGACGGGGAATCACCATCAAAAATGACAGTAGAAAGCCCCTGCCCCTCAGCCTCACGAGCTTCAAGCGTGAGCAGACGATCTAGCAGCAGGCGAGTAGAGCCACCCGAATAGGGAAGCTGATACATGGAGGCAGTAGTAGCCCCCTTAACCTTCTTCACAGCAGAATCAGCAATTTTCTGCACAGCCTCTTCCATAGTCTCAGCCATACGCTCAATGAAGGAACTCTCAACCGCAGCCCCATGACCGGGCACAAAAATACGGTAACGGTCAAGCCCCGCCAAGGTGCGCAAAGTGCTCACCCACAGTTCAGGGTAAGAATCATCAAAGGCAGGGTCTGAGCCCTGCTCCACAGTATCACCGGTAAAGAGCACGTCATCAACGCCCACCAGCACATCGCCATCAGTATGCGCCAACCCCAGGTACATGAGCGTCACAGCACGCTGCCCTAGCTCTACACGGGTAAAAGCCGGGCGGGTACCATCACCCGGTAAAAGACGGGTCGGCACCACAAGCTCAGTATTAGGGCCCTGCTGGTGCGCCATCTCAGGTTCTAACACCTCAACATAAAGACGCTGGCGGTCCCCATAACTTTCAATAGCACGAGCCGTCCGTGGATGAGCCCAAATATCAGTGACCCCATCAGCTGCAAAGACGGCATTACCCATGAAGCGATCAAAGTGCGCGTGGGTATTAACCGCCACCAAAGGAAGGTCAGTGACCCGGCGTACCGCTCGAAGAACCTCAGCTCCCTGACGCGGCCCAGCACCGGTATCAATGACCATAGCCTTCTCGGCACCCACAATCAGGCCGGAGTTAAGACGGTAGTTATCCGTTGAGATCTGATAGATACCATCGGCAATTTCAAGAGTTCTAGCCATACCCTCTAAATTACTTGAAATACACACTGCCCACCGGGTTTACGAGTAGCTAGACAGTTATTTCTCACCACATTACCCTTTTTGCAAACATTACAGCTAGTCAGAACAACCCTATGTGATAAAAATATGCACCTTCACAAAGCCATGCCACCCACAATATCAACCTAACCCCACCCCCGCAGCACGGGCACTAGACTGGTGAAATGACCTCTACCCCTGCCAGCCCCACACCCTGCGGCCGCTACGCCCCCTCCCCCTCAGGGGACCTACACCTAGGCAACCTACGCACCGCCCTACTAGCCTGGATGATGGCCCGCTCAGCAGGAGGCCGCTTCGTGATGCGGGTAGAAGATCTAGACCGAGTCAAAAAAGGGGCAGCAGAACGCCAACTAGCTGACCTTACCGCCCTAGGCATCGACTGGGACGGGCCGGTACTCTACCAATCCACCCGCCTCAGCGCCTACGCGGACGCCCTCGCCCACCTCCGCCAAGCAGGGCTAGTCTACGAATGCTACTGCACCCGCAAAGAAATCCAGGAGGCCTCCACCGCCCCGCACGGTGCCCCCGGCGCCTACCCCGGCACCTGCCGCAACCTTACCGAGGCAGAACGCACCGAGCGCAGACAGGTGCGGCCGGCGTCCTTACGCCTCAAAGCCCAGGTAAAAGAATGGACGGTCACCGACCGCTTTGCCGGGCCCTACACCGATGCAGTAGACGACTTCGTACTCGTACGAGCCGATGGGGTCTACGCCTACAACCTCGCCTGCGTAGTTGATGATAACTACCAGGGAGTCACCGAAATAGTACGCGGCGATGATCTGCTGCCCTCCGCACCCCGCCAAGCCTACCTAGCCCAGCTACTAGGATTACAAGTACCCACCTACGCCCACGTACCGCTAGCCCTCAACACCGAAGGCAAACGGTTAGCCAAGCGGGATGGGGCCGTCACCCTAGCCGAGCTCACCGCCGCCGGGGTGAGCAGTCAGCAAATGATGCGCATGATTGCAGCCTCCATCCCCCTACCACCACTCACCGGAACGCAGACAGGCGGCAACAGCCCCCGCCTGCCCGAAACTGCCGCCGAAATGCTCACCGTCTTCACCCCAGAAAACATCCGCCAGGCCCCCTGGATTGTGCCCCTCCAAGAGCCGCAAGATGCACACCCATAAATATCTCGAGTAACCTACATCAAGATACTTTTAGACAAACCACACATCATCACCCACCATTCCAAGAGGAAATCATGAGTAACACCACCTACCAACTGGTGGCCCTAGCCATCTACTTCGCCGCCATGGTCGCCATCGGCCTCTGGGCCAAAACCAAAAACAAGAACCTTGACGACTATGTGCTCGGAGGGCGTTCCCTCTCCCCCACCGCAGCAGCCCTATCAGCAGGTGCCTCCGACATGTCCGGCTGGCTCCTCATGGGCCTACCCGGGGCCCTCTACGTCACCGGCCTCGCCGAATCCTGGATTGCTATCGGCCTCACCATCGGCGCCTGGCTCAACTGGAAATTCGTAGCACCCCGCCTCCGCGCCTACACTGAGGTCTCCCGCAACTCCGTAACCGTTCCCTCCTTCTTCCACAACCGCCTGCGTGACCCCCGCGGCATCATCCGCATCTTCGCGGCCCTCGTCATTCTCATTTTCTTCACCTTCTACGTCTCCTCCGGCATGGTCGCCGGTGGCGTCTTCTTCCAATCATCCTTCGGTGGCAACTACCACACCGGCATGCTGCTCGTTGCTGGCATCACCGTAGGCTACACCCTCTTCGGCGGCTTCCTCGGCGCTACCTACACCGATGTCGTACAGGGCCTGCTCATGCTCACCGCCCTCATCGTGCTACCCGTCATGGCCCTCGTCTATGTAGGCGGCTTCACCGGACTTGAAACCACCATCGAATCAGTCAACCCCACCGCCCTCTCCCTCTTTGCAGGCACCACCGTGCTAGGCATCCTCTCCTCCGCAGCCTGGGGCCTAGGCTACTTCGGTCAGCCCCACATCATCGTGCGCTTCATGGGCCTACGTTCCGCTCAGGACGCCACCGCCGGCCGCCGCATCGGCATCACCTGGATGATCGCCACCCTCGTTGGTGCCATGAGCGCTGGCCTTATCGGTATCGCCTACTTTGCCCGCCACCCCGAAGCTAGCCTAACCGACGCCACCAACGCCGAATCTGTATTCCTGGATCTCTCCCAGATTCTGCTTCACCCCCTGCTGGCAGGGTTCGTGCTCGCAGCTGTGCTTGCAGCTATTATGTCTACCCTCTCCTCTCAGCTCATTGTCTGCTCCTCCGCTCTAGCTGAAGACCTCTACAAGCTCACCAGCGGCGGCAAAGAACTCTCAGATACCAAGGGCCTCTGGCTAGGCCGCGCAGGCGTACTGGTTATCTCTGTCATTGCAGGTCTACTGGCCTGGGACCGTGATTCCTCAGTGCTTTCCCTCGTCTCCTTCGCCTGGGCTGGTTTCGGCGCAGCCTTCGGCCCCATCGTGATTCTCTCCCTCTACTGGCGCAAGCTCACCGCAACCGGCGCCGTAGCAGGTATGATCGCAGGAACCATCACCATCTTCGTCTGGGGCTACAACGAGGTCCTCTCTGGCTATATGTACGAGATTGTGCCCGGCTTCCTCATCAACCTACTCGTTGCCTACCTGGTATCAATCGCAACCTACAAGGCTGATTCTCTCGAAGCAATCGAAATTAACGAAGAGTTCGACCGCGCCGTGGAACTCTCCCACTAACGGCTTCTTCTCATCAGGACGCCGCACCCCGCTCCCCTGCCCCTCAGGCAGGAAGGCGGGGGCGGCGTCCGCGTCTTTTCTCTAGAGAAAGCAACCTGCCACGACTGTGCCCTAGGTAGACTGGTGGCTATGACTAACCAACTTCCTGCCAAAGTCTCTGACATTTTTGACCCCCACCAGTGGCGCCTAGTCGAAGGCTTTGAAAACCTCACCGACATCACCTACCACCGCCAGGTTGAACGCAACGAAGCCGGTGAGATCCTGCGCGACCTACCGACCGTCCGCATCGCCTTCGACCGGCCCGAGGTCCGCAACGCCTTCCGCCCCCACACCGTCGATGAGCTCTACCGAGTGCTGGATCATGCCCGCATGACCTCCAACGTGGGTACCGTACTGCTCACCGGCAACGGCCCCTCAGCCAAGGACGGCGGCTGGGCCTTCTGCTCCGGCGGGGATCAGCGCATCCGCGGCCGCGACGGCTACCGCTACGCAGAGGGCGAGACCCGCGACTCAATTGACCCAGCCCGCGCAGGGCGCCTGCACATCCTGGAGGTGCAGCGCCTGATTCGCACCATGCCCAAGGTGGTTATCGCCCTGGTGTCGGGCTGGGCTGCCGGTGGCGGCCACTCCCTGCATGTGGTTGCTGACCTGACGATCGCCTCAGAAGAGTACGGCAAGTTCAAGCAGACCGACGCGACCGTGGGGTCCTTTGACGCCGGCTACGGCTCTGCCCTGCTGGCCCGCCAGGTAGGTCAGAAGTTTGCCCGCGAGATTTTCTTCCTGGCCAAGGAGTACGATGCCCAGCGCATGTACGAGATGGGCGCTGTGAATGATGTAGTGCCCCACGCTGAGCTGGAAACCAAGGGCCTGGAGTACGCGGCCCACATTGCCCGCCAGTCCCCGCAGGCTATCCGTATGCTCAAGTTCGCTTTCAACCTGCCGGACGACGGCATGGTCGGCCAGCAGGTCTTTGCCGGCGAGGCCACCCGCATGGCCTACATGACCGACGAGGCCGTCGAGGGCCGCGACGCCTTCCTAGAGAAGCGCGACCCCAACTGGGAGAACTACCCCTACTACTTCTAATAAATCCATTACCCCCATGCTTCGTCATAAAACTCAGCTAAAAATCGAGGATTTGTGTCAAAGTATGGGGGTTTTACTTTTTCTAACCACAACTGAGAAAATTATCTCAAAACAGAAAAATCAATACACTCTTATTAAAATAAACAGTACAGCAAAGATAAGAATCTATTTAACGCCTAAAACCAAAAATTTCGAATCAAAAATTTTTATACATTGTGGATATAATTACTAATCATTACCTCGAATGCGAGACTTAGGAGTATAATCAACCAGCTTCAAAGAAATATTTTCACTTCTAAAGACTTCATTTTTTTCCAAATGTTTTGCCCATCTACCCTTTTCAATCTCAAATACAACAGGGTCATACTCCACACCATATTCTTCGGATAAGTAATTCATAACACCATCTATTGACGATGTTACCAAATTTAAGAAAAGATATAAAGAGTTTATACAGTGACGCTCATGCACTGTCCAGCTCAACAGAGGGTCTTCTCCTGGCTCGATCTTTTCCTTAAGGAAAAACGCAGACGAACAAGAAATAACCTCCAACATATTTTTCTGCTCATCAGAAATTTCCCTGGTATGGATAATATTTTCAAATTTTTGTATTTCTTTAGACGAGAACACATTCACAGATGAGTCTTGATGTGCAAATGAATTCCTCACCTTGCAGAACTTATCCAGAACCGATACTACCTGCGAACCAGACAGGCTTACATTAGTGTAGCTTTGACTCGACAGCTCTACCTTATTCCTACCTTTCTTTCTCTCCACGACCTTATAACGAATTTGGGAAGAATAAAGATTTGCCTTCCAGTCATCAGTGATTTTATAACCTAAATACTGCTGACTCATACTCGAAATTCTTGATGGTGTAGGGTTCTGCATTTCTCTACTAATTTTACGGGACAAAAAATTTTTTAGATTTTCACTAGATCTAAACGACTCATCCTCCAATCTACTCACTTCAAGGAATCCCACCAATATAAAACTTTCAATAAATTCTTCTAAAGCCGCAATAGATGAGGTGATAATTGATTTATAAAGAGAAATTTGACGAGAATCCGGCCGCCCTCGTTTTTGTCGATCCCTTTTTAGAGCGTCTCTCCGCTCATCATTAATTTCGAATAAATCAGTAAGTGTATAGGAAGCGACTGTAGCAGAATCAGCTGCATACTGAAAAGGGTTTTTCATTTTATTCTCCTTCAAGGATTGAATATTTTTTAAATAGAATCACAAGCAGTTCTCTGTCAGTCACAAAGCTATTGGATAGCCCAAATGCCCTCCAAACCAGACGGTCTAACTTCTTGTGGGCAGATAAGAGACCCCTATCCATCGCTAGGGGGTTATATATATCTGCCAACGATTTTGTCCCGGTAGCTCGATTAGAGATTGCTTCACGAGCTACTTGGACGCCCCTGCCTGCTTCAATAATTTGTTCACGCAATTTAGGATTTACTGCAGGTAGGGGAAAATTATTCCAAACAATCGTATTTGAGAAACTTAAATCGCTTTTCAGGCGCCCGCCAACAGCTTTCTGCCAGGTAATAAACATTGAAGAACTTATGACAGCGAACAGAAAACCGTCTGGATCAATAGCTGTGTATACTTTATCGCCGGCAATCACATCAGCTTTTAGATAAGCTACAGTATAGTATTTACGGCCACTAGAAACTACGCGTGGAATACCCACATAATCTTCGTGAGGCTGATGGTTCTCAGCAAATAGATGAGGAGTTACAGCAAGTTCTTGAGTAGCTCTCTTGCTACTTGCAATTCGCATTTCCCGAACTGCCTGAAGCCTATTCTTTAGCTCAGAACTCTTTTCCACATCGACAGGATCTAAGTCTTCTAACCATAGGCACCAACGGTCGAGACCTCTTACAAGCTCCCGCCCCATGCGGAAGGGACGCAAATACTTCGCTGCAACTGGGTCAGAAGATACTCGTTCATACTCATCAACTTCAATAATGAGATTGCCGCCGTCAACTGGCTTAGACCCAAATCGAGCAGGCGGAAGTTCAGGACTCAAAGGCTTCGATCGTTTAGTGACCAGCACGTTCGGGGCATCCAGCAGATAGGCATTGACACAGGTCTTCACCTTGAGTTCCTGAGTCTCCTTGGTATTCCAGTCATAGTCAAAAAGTCGCTGGCGAGTGCTCTCGTCTCTGATATAGCCCGTAATTACACAGTGCACAGCGGCCTTACCTGGTGCTTCGGAGTTCCATGGAAAGGTGCGGTAGGCAAACTTGATACGCCAGCCGCCTCGAAAGAGCGGGCCGAAAAGCGCAGGCACGGCCTGCCCCTGAGAAATAGAATTGGTTGAAACGAAGGCAAATTCCCCGTCTCTCTCTCTCTCTCTCTCTCTCTCTCTCTCTCGGAGGATGATGGCACATCAGCGCCCGTAAAGAAATCTGAGGACTTCTTGAACCAAGCCGTCACAAAATCCAGGTAACCATCGTAGTCTTTACCCCAGACCCGCTTCATCATCTCGGTCTGATCCTTAGTCTTGGTCCACTGACCAATAAATGGCGGGTTCCCGAAAATAAAGGTCTTACCCCGAGTTTCCGGAACCTCTGCCCGCCAGTCTAGGGCGAGTGCGTCCGCATGAACAATCTGAGCGGTAGTAGCAATTGGGAGACGGACCGGAGCATCACCGACCTTCGAAGCCAAGTACTGGTCAGCTTGGAACTCCGTCAAAAACATAGCTACCTCAGCAATGCGCGAGGGCCACCAATTAATCTCAAACCCATGGAACTGTTCAATCGATAACCGCGTACCCAAAGTACCCAGTAGCTGGGTCTCCCCGCCCTCACGGTGGTTCATCTCAGCTAAAACATCAGTCTCAATCTCACGCAGTTTGGCATAAGCAACCTGCAAGAAATTCCCCGAACCACACGCCGGGTCAACAAAACGCATCTCGGTCAAAGAATCCAAGAAACGAGCAAAGGATGCTCGACTAGTCGACTTCGAAGCAATCAAACGATCAGCTTCAGCCCTCAGCTCATCCAGGAAGAGAGGACCAATAGTCTTCAGAATATCTATTTCAGCGGTGTAATGTTCACCAGCAGCACGGCGGGCCTCCCGTGACTTCACCAGCTGGAACATAGACCCAAAAATCGCCGTCGAGATACGAGTCCACCGGAAACGACAAGCATCAAGCAAAGCAGCCCGCATTTCAGCGTTGAAATACTCCACAGGGGTACGCTCAGCGAAGAGCCCACCATTTACGTAGGGGAACCTCTGCACCAGATCAGGAACATTCTTCTGCACCCGTGCTCGTTGTTGCTCAGGCGTATTCAGATAATCAAATAGACCTGCAATCTGTACCCCCAAATCAGATCCATCCGGCTGTGTCCGTTCTTCAATAAAGCGGTAGAAAAGGTCGTTCTCCCAAAGACCTGCATCATCACCGAACAGTAAGAACAAAACACGTGTTAGAAAAATCGATGCCCGTTCTACAGCTGGGTCTTCCTGGCCAGCGCTCTCGGGGGCGTCCTTCCCCACTGGAGCGTCCGCGTCCTCACCGACCAAAGACTGGTACAGACGCGCCATAATCTTAGAAGCCTGAATAGTAGCTTCTTCCTCTTCGCGTTTATCGATAGCTTCCTGGCCAGCGATAAATTTCAGCTGATCTACGTACTCTGGCAGCTCATTCAGAGTAAAAGACCAGGTCTCATTCGTCTTAGAATTGGTGAGCACAAAGCTCTTGAAATTGCAGGAAATCACATACTGCGGCCACTCATGGTCAGAAATTGACCCACCACTCAGATAATCATCAGCCTGAAGCGCAGCAGCCTCCAAGGGCTTATTGACCGATTTCTGCTCCACCAAGAACATGCCCGGCCAGAAAACATCAATCCAGCCACGGTTCTGAGTCGATGCACGCTTAGCCTCACGCTCGAACAAAAGAGTACGTTCATCAGATATGCCAAAGCACTTGAGTAGACCAATCCAAAACTGCTGGGTGTACTGTTTCTCAGTTGCACCGCCGCCAGATTCTTCAACCTCCCTTAGCTTTTCCGACCAGACACGAGAGAATTTGCTCAGCTCATTCTGAGTGAAGTTACGGTCGAAAAGAGTAGCGATCATAGTTGCATCCTCTAAGGTAGTGTGCCTACTAGGGCATATTCAGGCAACAGTTACCTCCATCATAATTAATGCCTAGATAGTTCAAAAATTTAGGTCCAGATAATTTTATTTTTACACCTGTTAGGTAAAGGTTTTTTGGGGCTACACCTATAAATAGCATGTAGCGTCTTGCACCCATCTCCTGCTGTGAGTACAGTTTTCTGTACAGGAGGTTTTGATGAAAACTATGACCTACACAGAATCGCGCGCCAACTACGCCCAGGTACTCGATATCGCAGTAGAAGACCTTGAAGAAGTCGTCATCACCAGGGCAGGGCGCGAACCTGCCGTCATTCTTTCACTTGCCGAATACGAATCACTCAAAGAAACCGCTCACCTCTTACGTTCTCCTGCCAATGCTCGTCGACTGCTAGATTCAATTGACGAACTTGAAGCAGGCGGAGGATCCAGCCAGGCACTTCTCGAAGACTAGGCAGCGGCGTGGAACTTATCTGGAGCAGTCAGGCCTGGGAAGATTACCTATGGTGGCAGAGGCAAGATCGCAAGGTTCTCAAAAGAATCAATGCCCTACTCAAAGATATTCAACGCAACGGTAACGAAGGTATTGGCAAGCCTGAGGCCCTGCGCAACAACCTCTCCGGCTACTGGTCACGCAGAATTACTGAAGAACACCGACTGGTTTACAAAATCGTGGGCAACTCTGTGCGTATTGCTGCGGTGAGATACCACTACGAGTAGACGCAGCAGCCAGAAGAAAATAGCTGAGGGGCCACCAGACTCGCGTACTACCCACCCCGCTCGTGGACAGTGCGCGAGTCTGGTGGGCTTTCGCCGTCCGGGCACACAATGAGGACGCCCCACCCCACCTTCTTCGCGGAAGGCGGGGCGGGGTGTCCTTGCGTTCGGCCTGGGGCTAGACTCCCAACTAGGCCTCAGAGTCTGCCATACGGCGGGCAGCCTTGCGGTTGTCAATGGCGCGTTCTTCAAACTCCAGCTCGATAATGCGCAGCTTGTTCTTGCGGTGCCAGGTCAGTAGCACATTGACCAGAAAGACCAGGAAAACCAGCATCAGCACCAGGTAGACCAGGCCAATCACAGAAAAAATAGCCTCACCGGCAGTAGGAACCAGCGGATTAGTAGCAAGTACAGTCATGGTTTACGCTCCCTTATCCAGCTTGCCCGCAGTATTCTCGCCCAGCCCCAGGCGCTTACGAATCACCCGGATCTCGGTCTTATTTTTCTTGTGAAAGCCCAGCAGCACTACGAAAAAGAGCACCAGCAGAGCGAGATATAGCAAGAGAAGCGCGATTTCTGCACCGGTTACCTCAAGCATGGGAAGACTCCTATCTCGACCTTGAGAATAAAGAACGTATTACCCACAACATTACCAAGTAGGCATACTATCTGGCAAAGGTTAGTAACCAGCTATAGAGGGTAAGCAAGGAGCAAGAGCTCTTCTGCCTCTCGCATGAATCGCAGGCACCCCGCCACGTACCAGCTCAAGGCGCCCCACTTCACCTGTGAAGTGGGGCGCCTTGAGCTTCCTTAGGTCATCTCAGCTACTGCATATTTTGCTCGGTGAAAGAACCTTGCCAAGCGGTTACCTGGGGTGAGGGCTACGCCTTTCGTGCTGCATCCGGCTGGGGGTAGGAGGCCTGAGCCTGGTAGCTAGCCACACCAGGTAGCAGCTTCTCAGGGGCCTGGCTCGGTGCAGCCTCATGGCTAGGCTCCACCTGCTGAACTGGCTCGACCTGCTGAACCGGCTGAGCTGGCTCGACCTGCTGAACTGGCTCCATCGGCGCTGTAGGCAGGGCAGGCTCTGCGGGTGTAGAAGGTGTAGCGGGCAGGACGCTTTCAGTCACCTGGTAGGGCGCCGCGGCAGGAGCTGGGTTAGGGTTATCCAGGGGGTAGGCCAGCGGAATTGTAGGGTTGTTGTCTACTGCCGTTTGAGGGGCGGCAAAACTACCTGAGCTAGTGGCAGCGGCAGCAGCCTTCTTGCGCCGTGCCTTGGCTTTTCGTCTGCGATCTCTTGTTGCTGCACGGTGGCGGATGAACAGTAAGACAAGTGCGAGTAGGAGCAGTAGGAGTAGCGCCATGACGATAAGGCTGGCGAGGGTAGGGCCAGCAGCTGCAAGGTAGATGTGACTGGTCAGGTCATTGCCTTGCATGTTGCTCTGTGTGCCGCTGACGGTGTTGCCGCTGACGATTACACCTTGGGCGACCAAGGCTTGCCCTGCGGGGTCAAAAGAGTTCCAGAAGGGTAGTTTGAGAGTGTAGGTGTAGGCTCCGTCGACGCCGCCGGCCAGTTTGGACTCGGTCACGGGCAGATACATGCGGACGTTGTAACCGGGCCAGAGGTAGAAGCCGTTAGGTTCTTCTAACTGAAAGTAGGCGCCGGGGATATAGCTGCCTAATTTAGTGTTGAATTCTATGGCGTCTTTGCCTTCAAGGTAAACGGTGTATGTTGTTTGCCCTGCGTTCTCTGCGCTGGTAATGGTGCCAACGGAGGGGTCTGGGCTCAGGTAGTTCTGCAGCTGGCCGTTGGTTACGTTGGCTTGATCTGTGTCGACGGTGAAGGCCCAGGTTTGTTGTACAGTGCCAGCTAGCCCTAGTTCGGTGTCAACAGATACTCGGTTGAAGTCTACGGAGTCGCCAAAGACTGTGGTGATGGGCTCGGTTGAGGCAACAGTTTCGATGGTGATAGTTGGCTCTATAGCTGGGCCACTAGCAGTTGGGGTGCTGCCGAATGTGAGGGCTCCAGCGGCGATAGTTGTAAGAGCGAGACCGGTTATCTTGGCCAGGGCTGAAGAGATCTTATTCATGGCGGTCCTTAGACAGCGAATATGTAGGTGAGGGCGGTGAAGGCAAGGAAGGTTGCAGTCATTGATACCCCGGTGAGAAGTACGTGTGGCATCAGCGGAGACTTAGCGAACGGTGCTGAACGGTTGATGGCGGTGTAGAGAAGCAGTTCGCTGAGGTAGCTCAGCAGGCCGTAGAGCATGATACCGATGAAGGTGACGAATGAGACGAAACCTGTGCTGGGTACGAGGACAAGGATGAAAAGTAGAGCGGTGAGAACTAGCTGACCGGTGTAGGCGCTGGCGACATTGGTGGCAGCTACTGAGAAGGGGACACTCTGTTTGCGGATTCCGCAGACGGCCCAGACGCAGAGTGAACGGATGAAGAAATAGGCTACGTAGAGGAGGGCTGCGTATATAAAGAGCTGGAACCACTCGCCGAAATCTAGCCCGAAGTAGTCTGAGCTTGAATAGCCGGAGGAGCTGAAGAGGCCTCCTGACATAGAATCGAGGAGGTCATCGGCGAAGCTGGTAGCTGCGGCGCTGATACGTGCGATGGTAGTAGCGTAGAAGAGGCCGACGATACCAGCGAAGATGGCGACATGGGCTGCCCAGAACAGGGAAGATGAGTGAGCGATGTTTAGGGCAGGGATGGTGTGGCCGCGTAGGATCTGGGAGAAAACCGTCCACTGTGCCACAGCGCCAATGCTAAAGGGGGACTTCTGGGCCGGAGCTTGAGGTACTGCCGGGGCAGCAGCATAGGGTTGTGCAGGTTGGCCAGGTTGTAGGGATTGAACCGGTTGTGCAGGTTGAACTGGTGGGTACTGGGCGTAAATAGGCTGGGCTTGGTCCTGGCTAGGGGCAACCGGTGCTTGCTGGTACTGGACGGGCTGCTGCACAGGGGCTACCGGGGTTGACTGATAAGCCTGAGCTACCTGAGAAGCCTGTGCTGCTTGGGGAGCCTGTACCGCTTGGACAGACTGGGATGCATAGGGTGAGGGCTGCCCAGGGGCAGTGGGCATAGAAGAATCTGACATTGAAGTCCTCGTTGGAGTAGGTGCGTGGTGAGTACCCCGGCTATAAATCTAGACATAGGAGTACATCATTAATTTACTCCCAAGTTCCCACCCTTTTCAAAGCTCGCTAGGAGCTACTTCACATGGTACGGAACCTGCCAGCACAGATACTGGCTAAAGCTCCCCGATGTGAAAAGACAGTTCCTAGGTCTCATACGACAGAGGAGTCTATTATCGTTGAGGGTAGAGAGCCGTGTGGAAGGAAATACACTGTGATGCCCCCAAGCAAACCCCTATCCCCTCTTACCGCCAGGGTTGAAACAGGCAAGGACGCTGTTCGGGTTGGTGCCCAGCTACACCACGAACCGCTCACTGCGGTCAAGGATATGCTGGCTCAGTTTGAGCGGCTCTTTGGCCAGGGGCAGGACGGCCCCGCCCTGGTTGTTGCCACCAGCGGCTCCACCGGCGCCCCCAAACAGACGGTGCTATCGGCCTCAGCTTTGGTGGCTTCAGCCCGCGGCACCGAAGCCGCTACAAACACCCACGCCGCCCAGTGGCTCCTTGCCCTGCCCTTGCAGTACGTTGCCGGGGCTCAGGTGGTGGCCCGGTCTGCCCTGGCTGGCACTGTTCCTGTACTTACTGATTCGGTAAGTCAGAGGGGCCGTTTCACCGCCCAGGATTTTGTGAGTTCTGCAGAAAAGCTCTCTGCCCAGAACCGACTGGTTTCCCTGGTACCCACCCAGCTCCATCACCTTCTGGAAACTCTTGATAGCCCCCTAGGCGATGAAACTCTCGAGGCTCTTCGGTCCTTCTCTGCCCTTCTCTTAGGCGGCGCCCCGGCCAGCGCCGACCTCATCAGCACCGCCCGCGGCCTGGCCCTACCTGTGGTGCGCACCTACGGCTCGGCTGAAACCGCTGGGGGCTGCGTTTATGAGGGTAAGCCGCTGCCGGGCGTCCGCGTTTTCTGTGAGCCTACACAAGACGCTCCCCCTAGCCCAGAGGCACCTGGCAGAATCTGGTTGGGTGGGCCCACTATTGCCAGCGGTTACGCCCAGGATCAGCAGCGCACAGCCGCCCATTTCTTTACCGATGAGCAGGGAACCCGCTGGTACCGTACCGATGATCTGGGCAGCTTCGACCAGTCCACTGGCGCTCTTACAGTGATGGGGCGGGCCGATGATGTGCTAATTTCTGGTGGTATCAAGACCAGTGCGGGGGCTGTTGCTACTGCCCTGGAATCCCACCCTGCCGTGCGGGAAGCTCTCGTGGTCGGGGTGCCAGATAGCCGCTGGAGTACCGCTATTACCGCCGCCATCACCCTGGTAGCTGGCAGTAGCGAACCCCCGCACGACCTGGTGGAGGCCCTGCCCCAGCTGGTGGCAGAGACACTGGGGGCAGCGTCTGCCCCCAAACTGGTGAAGGTACTCCCTGAGCTGCCTGCCCTGCCCACTGGCAAGCCTGACCGCAGAGCAGTTCAGGGGCTTTTGGCCAAGGCCTGGCAAGACCAGCAGGTAAGCCGGGGCACATCAGGCGGTAGCTAGCAGGCGCAGGCCGCTAAAAAGTGAGAGAATGGTGTGTATTTGTGGCGTATCTGCGCCACCTAGGCACCCAGGCTAACAAGGAGCGAGGCAGTGGCAACAGTTGCACAATGGATTGAAGGGGCGCGTCTGCGCACACTCCCCTTGGCGGCAGCTCCTATTATTGCTGGCTCCGCCGCAGCCTACGAAGTGCACCAGTTCAAGCCTGCCCGTGCCTTACTGGCCTTCCTGGTAGCTTTCTTCTTGCAGGTGGGCGTCAACTACGCCAACGACTACTCCGACGGCATTAAAGGTACGGACGAAGTCCGTGTAGGGCCCCTGCGCCTGGTCGGCTCAGGTGTGGCCAAACCTGCCCACGTGAAGATGGCAGCTTTCCTTTGCTTCGGCTTAGCGGGTCTGAGCGGACTGGGCCTGGTTCTGCTCTCTCAGCAGTGGTGGTTCCTGGCGATTGGTGCCTCGGCTGTGCTGGCGGCCTGGGGCTACACCGGTGGCAAGCACCCCTACGGTTACATGGGTCTAGGGGATATCTTCGTCTTTATCTACTTCGGCTTGGTTGCCACTTTGGGCACCATGTTCACTCAGAGTAACCAGCTCACCTTGAGCTCTTGGGTCTTCGCGATTGCTCTTGGGCTCTTTTCTTGTGCCCTGCTGATGGCTAATAATGTGCGTGATATTCCCACCGATATTGAGGCCGGTAAGAAAACCTTGGCGGTGCGGTTGGGCGACCGTGCTTCACGTATTGTCTATGCCGCAGAGATGGCCCTGGGCTTGGCTCTTACCACCTTGTTGGTACCGCAGAACCCCTGGTATGCCCTGGCTTTTATTCTGCTGGGGCCGGTCGTGCATTCGGCCTTAGTGGTGCTCTCAGGTGCCCTGGGGCGTGATCTGATTCCGGTGCTCAAACAGGCTGGCCTCATTGCCTTGGCCTATTCGCTTTTGGTTGCGCTGGCGGTTGCCCTGCACCCGCTGGAGATTTTTGCGGAGCGGGCTACGGTCTTTACCGGCTATTAGAGGCCTTGGCTGCGGCGGGCAGCTTCGTCTAGTTCATCTTCAAGGGCCTGGTTTTCTGCTTCAAGACTTGTCGTGGGTTTCTTCTTGCGGTAAATCATGCGGTTGAAGTCTGTTGCTGCGGCATCGTGCAGGCGGGGGAAGGCCAGGTAGCAGATAGCAAAACCAATGATTGCGCCAAAGATAATAGCCAGGATGAAGCCCACCCCAAAGTAGTAGGAGGCGAAGAAGGCGGCGGCTGAGATGAGCAGGCGGAGCAGGGAGTATTTCAGAAAATTCACCCCTTTATTCTACCTACCTGCTGTGGGAGGGGCCTGCTGGGGCGGGCGTCCGCGCACCTGGCACGCTCTGAGCGCACAAAGTGGGGCTGGCGGGTCTCTTCATGGAAAAATGGGGGTATGGGTAGAGCTATTTTGATGATTGGCGGCGCCGCTCTTTTACTGGGCGTGTGGATTTATTCGATTCTGGATGCCGCTCAGACCGACCGTTTGCGTGTGCGCGCCCTGCCTAAGGGGGCCTGGCTTGCTGTGCTGGTGCTCTTTCCTCTGGTGGGTTCGGCGCTCTGGTTTTGGTTGGGGCACCCGCGTGGGTCACGGCACGGATCTTTCGGGGCACCTGCTGCTAAGCCGCCGGTGGCACCTGATGATGACCCTGAGTTTTTACAGTTCCTTGAGGCCCGCGCCCGCCGCGAGCGCCAGGACGCCCAGTGGCAAGAACGCAAGAACCGTAAGGAGACCGGCGAGCAGGGCGACGACACTACCGATTCCACGGACGATAAGGATCGCCCAGCGTCAGAATGAGCTGGACTGCGCTTTTGTCTGACGGTAGGCCCGGTAGTGTCTTCTGGTTTCAAAAGCACCACCGATGACAATGACAGCTAGGAGTGGTAGGCGCCAGGTCAAGCTAGCGTAGTCATCAGTCGTGTAAAGTCCGTAACCCCATATACCGAATGTCGCGAGCATGAGTAGAGAATGCAGATAGAGCCGACAAGGGTTAGTTGCCATGTCTCCTCCTTGAGTCATGGTGAAACGCTTCCGGTGGTTTAGGCCCCGAGGGCGCTAGTAAGCCGGGCTAGGGTGGCCCGTTCCTTGGCGAGTTGGCGGGCGCCTGCGTCCGTGAGCCGGTACTGGCGGCGGGCGGGGCCGCTCTTCCCTTCTGTCCAGGTGGTGGTGACGTACCCGGCTTCTTCGAGTTTGGAGAGGGCCGGGTAGAGGGATCCGCCGCGTAGTCGTCCGTAGCCCAGCTCTTCTAGGCGGGTAGCTAGGCCGTAGCCGTGCAGGTCGTCCTGCTCTAGGCAGGCCAGGACGGCGGTGGGTAGGGTTGCCCGGATCAGGGAAGGCGGGTAGATAGTAGATTGCATATCACACTCCTCACATATCTAAGTACAACATATACCTAGATAGGTTTCAACCCCTACCCGCCCACAAGAAAGCGCCACTAACTCCCCACTTGGGGAACCACTGGCGCTTACCCAACTGACCGGCTTACAGCCCCGAGTAGGAGTGCAGGCCTGAGAAGTAGACGTTGACTACGGTGAAGTTGAAGATGATGCAGAGGTAGCCGGTGATGGAGAGCCAGGCGCTGGGCGGGCCTGACCAGCCGCGGGTGGCGCGGGCGTGCAGGTAGGCTGCGTAGACCACCCAGATGATGAAGGTCCACACTTCTTTGGTGTCCCACCCCCAGTAGCGTCCCCATGCTTTCTCTGCCCAGATGGCGCCAGCGCCCAGGGTGAAGGTCCACATGGCAAAGCCGACGGTGTTGAGGCGAAAGGAGAAGTTTTCCAGGGCGGTCGATGTGGGAATGAGACGCATGAAGCCTAGGCGGGTTAGGGGGCTAGCGGTTTCTTCGATGAGGTGGCGCTCCCGAGAGGTTTGCACCAGTTGTAGGACGGCCATGGCGAAGGTGATGGTGAAGATTGCTGAGGCCAGTACGGCAATCGATACGTGAATGACTAGCCAGTAGGACTGGAGGGCGGGCATTAGCTGCCCTACGGGGGTGGGGTAGGCGATGGTGGCTGCGGTCATCATGGTCAGTGCCAGGCCAGAGACGAGAGTGCCGACAAAGCGTAGGTCACGGAAGATGAGAAAGCCTAGGTACACTGCAACAACTAGTAGGGCGCCGGTCGTGCAGAATTCGTACATGTTGCCCCAGGGTACGCGGTTGGCGGCAAAGGCTCGTGAGAGCACACCTGCTAGGTGGATCAGGCAGCCCAGGGCCAGGATGGCCACGCCTGCTCGGGCAGCGGGGCGGCGTTCGCCGGTGCCGTAGCGCATCTCTGAGTCGGCCACGTGGCCTGCTATTTTGGTGGCGGCAGCTTTTTTGTAGCCCATGCCGCGGGTGCCGGTTCCTTGCTCGGTTCCGCTGATGCGGGCTGTGCGGGCGTTTGTGGTCTTGGTGCTGACAAGTTCTTTGTCAGGTTGGGGGGTGTTGGCAGCTTCGAGGCGTTTGGTGGTGCGGGAGTGGGCGGCGATGTCCCAGGTGAAGGCGATAAAGGCCACCATGTAGGTGATGGCTGCGAGGTACATGAAGAGTTCGCTCCAGCGGGCGAGTTCTATGTTGACTTCTGACATGGTGTTCTCACTTCACGGGTGGAGGTAGGGTGCGGACGCCGGTGCCCGGCCAAGTGTACAGGTAGTGGTGGGTGGGTTAGGCTTCATCAAATTCTAGCCCCCACCGCTGGGCAAAGAGGTCGGTGAGTTTTTCTGCTTCGGCGGCAAGGCGGGGGTCTTCGCCGCGGGCCAGTAGGCCGTATTCGATGGTGAGTAGGCGGTCTTCTCCGCTGCCGCTTTGGGTGGCGCGTACCCAGACGCGGCGGCGGGCGACAAAGACTGAGATGAGCAGGCCCCCAAAGAGGAGGGCTGCTGAGGCCAGGGCCAGGGGGCGGCCGGGGTCTGATCTGATTTCGATACCGGCATAGCGTTTGACGCCTAAGAATTCAATGGTTCCGTGGCCCTTGGGCAGGGTGGCGGTGGGGTTGCGGGCATCCAGGACGATGCCGTTACCTGCGGCCATGGTATTGAGGGGTTCGAGTTTGTCGATGTCTAGCACGTAGACGTTTTGGGGTATGCCCTGGTCAAGCCCTAGGTCACCGGTGTAGCTTTGGAGTACCAGCATGGGGTTGAGGAGGTCTGAGTCGATGGAGGTGGGGGGTTTGCCGGGGGTGCGTTCGCCGGTGGGCAGGAACATGCCGACAAAACCTAGCTGCTGGGGGTGGGCGTCCGGCACTTTGAGCACCACGGAGGAAAGGTAGCTCTGGCCAGAGGGCAGGCCTACCACTGGCCCTTCGTAGGCGGTGGAGCCATCGGCGTTGCTGATGCGGATGACCGGGGCGTAGCCGTTGCCGAGTAGGTAGATGGAGGTGCCCTCAATGTAGATGGGTTCGTTAACTTTGAGGGTCTGGTTGTACTCTTGGCCGTCTGCTGTGGTGAGGGTGAACTGGGCTTGGTAGTTGATGTCTGAGCCGTAGGTGGGTGAGCCTTCTTGACGGTCGTAGTCGACGGTTAGCTCGTTCATGGTGGCCGAGTAGGGTACTAGCCAGTCGGGGTTGTAGTTGGTGCCGGGGCTAAAAGAGTCGTAGGAGACCAGGGAGTTGACGAAGGTTTCGTCTTCGGTGACGATGCGCTGGCCGTTGTAACCAAAGAGGGAGCCTACTGCTACTGCGATGAGCACACCGATCATGGCCAGGTGGAAGAGGATATTGCCGAGTTCGCGCAGGTAGCCGCGTTCGGCAGAAACGTTGAAAACACCGGGGGCTTCTTCGCAGATTTCGATGCGGTAGCGGCGCTGTTTCAGGATGTCTGCTGCGTCTTTAATTGCGGTAGCGGCGGTCAGCTCCCCTACCCCGGCGCTGTGGGGGATGGTGAGGGTGCGGTGCTGGGGCAGGCGGGTAAAGTTCTTGGGGGTTCGGGCTGGTGCTGAGCGCATGGCCCGATAGTGCTTGGCTGCGCGGGGGATGACGCACCCAATCAGGGAGATGAAGAGCAGAAGGTAGATAGCTGCGAACCAGGCTGATGAGAAGACGTCAAAGAGCTGGATTTTATCGGCGATAGGGCCCCAGGTGGGGTGCACTTGGATGTAGTTGGCTACGGCGGTGGGGTCTTGGATACGCTGGGGGAAGATAGAGCCAGGTACTGCCGCAACTGCCAGCATGAGTAGCAGGAAGAGGGCGGTGTTCATCTTGGTCAGTTGTGTCCATGCCCAGCGGAGCATTTCCAGCGGCCCTAGGGTGGGGGCGTCCTGAGTCTCTGCCATATTTTCCTTGCTGTCTTTGGTGGTGTGTCTCGGTGAGGTGGGTGCCCTGGGGCCTGGGTGCGGTTAGATGGGGAGTTCGTAGACCGGCATACTGGCTTGAAACCAGGAGATGATCTGGTTCCAGAGGCCGGTAGCGAGCAGTAGGCCGATGATGATGAGCATGCCCCCGCCTAGGCGTTGGAGTAGGAGCCTGTTTCTGCGGGCCCAGCCCATGGTGTTAACACCCCGGGCGACGCCCAGTGCTACTAGCAGGAAGGGGACTCCTAGGCCTAGGCAGTAGGCGGCAGTCAGTAGCACTGCCTTGGTGTTATCTGAGCCGCCGGTGTAGACCAGGGTTTGCACGGCCGCGAAGGTGGGGCCGATGCAGGGGGCCCAGCCCAGCCCGAAGGTGATGCCCAGGACAGGTGCCCCCCAGAGGCCAGCCGGGGGTTTAGCCTCAATTTTTCGATCGCGCTGGAAGAAAGGTACACGGCCCATAAAAACCAGGCCCATGAGCATCACCAGCAGGCCTAGCACCAGGTTGACCCAGCCTTGCCCACGTAACCAGGGGGCAGCCCCTAGCTGGGCTAGCACCACAGACATGAGCACAAAAATGAGGGAGAAACCCAGCACGAAAAGGCTGATACCAGTCACCATGCGTAGCTTGCGGCGGCGGTCACTCAGTTCACCGCCAGATAGCCCGGTCACATAGCCCAGGTAGCCGGGCACCAGGGGCAGGACGCAAGGGGAGGCAAAGGAGACTAGGCCCGCCAGTGCCGCAAGGGGCAGGGCCAGCCAAAGAGAACCATCAAGAACGATAGTGCCGAAACTAGACACTGACCTGGTCTTCAAGCAGGGTGCCCAGCACAGATTTATCAATTTGCCCCAGAATGCGGGCAGCTACCCGCCCCTGTGTATCAAGGACGATGGTGGTTGGCACCGCCTGGGCGGGCACGTACTTGCTCAGGGCAAGGAGCACCTTACCGTTCAGGTCGCGGAAGGAGGGGTAAGGAACCCCAAAATTCTTTTCGAAGGCTTCTGCGGTGCCTTTTTCATCGCGCACATTAGCCCCGTAGAAGGCGACCTGCTGCCCGTAGGTCTCGTAGAGTCCGTTGAGCAGGGGGGCTTCAGCCCGGCAGGGGGCGCACCCGGCATACCAGAAATTCAGCAGAACAGGTTTGCCACGCAAATCGGCAGCTGATATAACGGTGCCGTCAAAGAGCTCATTTTCAAAATCAACAGGTTGGCCCCGCTGTTCTTCGGCGTATTCAGTGACGCTCCCGTCCCCTGCAATGTAGCCCTTAGAGTCCCCCGCATCGGCCTGAGTGGCTAGGGAGTCCTGGCCTGATGAGCAGGCAGAGAGCAGACCCAGGCTTCCGAGGGCGGCAATACTCAGAGCCTGCTTACGGCTCAGCTGGAGGGAAAGAAGGGCAGACATGGGGTGCAGGTCTTTCAGATCAGGGTGGGCGCTGGGTGTCGGTGCCATTATGACCCCGGCAACTGGATAACACCTGAATAGAGCTCAGCAGCAGGCTCACAGTAAGAGAGGTCGGGTTTGCCGGGGGCAAAAATATTGGGGAAGGTGAGACTTGTAATGGAAGCTAAGTTGCACTGGCGGCTTCGCGGATCATGCGGCAGCGCCCCACCTTCAACAGAGGTGCGGGCCATCCAGATAGGCAGCTGGTGGGAAACAATAATTGCTTCTGCCCCGTCCCCGCCTTTCTGGTAGGCGGTGCGGGCGGCGTCCTTAATAGCCTGGGCCATACGGGTAACCTGCTCCCGGTAGGGTTCACCCCAGGAGGGACGCAGGGGGTTAAGCAGGTGCTTCCAGTGGCGGGGGTTGGTCAGCAGCTCTTCTTTATTAACGTGCAAGCCCTCAAAGTAGTTATCGGCCTCAATGACGCGCTCATCAGGCTGGGCGACCAGGCCCAGAAGTTCCTCGATGGGGGCAGCAGATTCACGGGTGCGGGTCAGCGGGGAGCAGACCAGGTGCACAATCTTGGCCCCGGCGTCCGCACGGCGTTTGAACTCTTCAGCTGAGAGACGCACCATCTTCTGCCCAGCCTCAGACAGGTGATAGTTGGGTAGACGCCCGTAAACGATACGGTCGGGGTTGTGCACCTCGCCGTGGCGCATCAGGTGTACGGTGACAGTTGCCGAAGAAGTGTTCATACCTCTAGTCTCTCAAACCTGGGCAGGGAGCGCTAACTATTGAGCTGTAGCAGCCCCTCACTCTGCTAATTTTTTCTCAATTATTTTAGCCAGGCGCTTGGCGTTGACCTGCCAGAAGTCCTTGACCTCACCGTCAACTCGCAGCACCGGGATTTCATTGCGGTGGCGTTCTAGTAGTTCGGGGTGCTCTTCAATATTGATTTCTGTATAGGTTAGCCCATAGCTATCTGCTACCTGGCCGGTGGTTTGGCAGGCGGCCTCGCAGAGGTGGCAGCCTGGCTTGGTCAGCAGTTCAATCAGTGGTATAGCCATTGCTCCACCCTAGCGTGCTCTTGCTGTGCCCGGCTACGGGTAGGCGTCTGTGCTTTATTGGCCCTGGAAAGCTTTATTAGCTGTGGAAACCTTTATTGGCTGTGGGGAAAACAGCGCGAGCCCCGCACCGAGATAGGTGCGGGGCTCGCGGTGAAGAATTTACTTCTTGTTGCGGCGCTGGTGGCGAGTCTTGCGAAGAAGCTTGCGGTGCTTCTTCTTAGACATACGCTTGCGGCGCTTCTTGATAACTGAACCCATTGGATTCACCTCACTTATTAAATAGTGGTCGATACCCGGCCGATGGCAACCACCCAGGGGTGGTAGGTCGGTAGCTATCCGGGCGCTATACCGGTATAAACGCTCCAAAGCACGCATAAAGGGCATAGCAATACCCTCGGCGTGAAAAACGCTCTCTCCCAAGCCTACAGGTAAACAGAAATTTTCGCTCCCTGTTCACCGGCAAGTGAGAGCATTTTCTCGTTTTATCTACCTTCTGAGGCTTATTGTCAGCCTGCGGGTAGCTCTTATTCAGGGCAGGTGCCCTCTTATCTTTTGCTCCACCCACAGATTCTTACCAGCAGGCAGGGCAGGGTACCCAACCCCTAGGGGGCAGGGGTGCTTTTACGGAAACCGAAATAACCTACCAGGTCAAAACGCTTTTTGAGCTGCTGCACAGTGGGGTGCTGGGAGGTGGCTGCAGGAGTTCTACCTTCTGCGTATTCCCCCGTAGCAGGCTGGGGCAGGTTTATCGTAGGAGCAGCCGCTAGCTGGCTGGGTTCGGCACCTGTGGTCTTAGTTTCAGCTTTCTGCAAGGAGCAGGCTGGGCGGACGGCTGGGCTCACCGTCCCCTGCCGACGGCGGGTAGCACTGGCAGTAGCGGAGCCTGTATCAGCAGCGGCACCTGTAGCGGAGGCAGCGTCAATGGGCTGGATGGTAGCTAGAGCTTTAAAGAGCCCCGGTTCAAGAGGGTCAGCCCCCAGGGGGCCATCCCAGCTCTCAGGGATGAGCTCCTGGGCTTCTACCTCAATAGGTTTGAGGTTAAGGTCGTTAGATTCCTGGGTTTGGGCAGTAAGGTCTACCTGGTGCCCGGCTTCAGCAAAACGCTCGTGCAGATTGGCTTTGAGCAGGGTCTGGGCTAGCGCCGCATCACCGCAGCAGGCCGCATCGACGATAGCACGGTATTCCATGCGCAGGCGGGCGGCAGTGGCACTCCACAGGGGCACCTGGCTTACCAGCTCAAAGCGGGCCTCAATCATGGCAGCACGCAGGGTCGCCAGCAGGGCTGAGGCCAGGGCGTTGCCCGATAGGCGCCCTAGCTGGATATGAAAGTCGGCTTCAAGCTCATGAAAGTCGCTCAGGCTAGTATCAGCACTCTGCATAGCCTCAAGGATGCGATCTAGTTCTTCAAAAGCTGACTGATCGTAGGTGGGCCCTGCCAGGGCATGGTGTTCAAGGAGCAGGCAGGTTGCCAGGAGGTCTTGGCGAGGGGAGGGGGAGCTAGCCAGGTAAAGGCTAATGGCAGGCCCAGCTAGGACGGCTGGCTCTCGCACCAGTTGAGCGATAATGCTCTTTTTCCGCCCCTCATAGAGCTTCAGCACCCCAATTTCTTCCCAGTGTTTGAGGCTTTCCCGCATATGGTTCTGGCTGATGCCCACCTGTTGGGCCAGGGCCCTATCATCGGGCAGGTTATCGCCCAGACGCAGGGTCTGGTTAATCAGTTCGTTCTCGATCCAGTCGAGAAGCTGCTGATGGTGTGCCATACAGTTGTGCGGTGTCCTTCAAAGCTAAGGGTTTATGGGGTAAGGCAGGAGCAAGAACCTAGCGAGAGCTACGACGGCCCCAGCGGGTGAGCTTGGCCAGTAGGCCACGGTCATCGTTTTCTTCTGCACCGGCTCGCTGATGAGCCTGAGCGTCTGCTACTTCTGCACGCGCCTCAGCCTCAGCTACCACCTGACGAGCTTCTTCCAACCCAGCCATACCATGCACTATACCCTCGTCATCACCAGTCTTCGGTGCTGTGGCATCGCTGACGCCCTGCTCGGGGGTCACGGTATCTTGCTGGGGGATCCGCTCAGAGGTTGAAACCGTATAGTTCAGGGGGCCTTCATCTGGTGCACCCAGGCTCAGCCCCTGCGCTAGCAGGCGCACCTGCTCGCTCACGGCATCCTGTTCCTTAGCCGCATCGTACTCCACTTTGATCGGTATCTGGCCCACAGCGTCCTCTTCTGCCAGCCCCTTGCTCAAGGTGGGGGTGAAAGGGGCAAGAGGGGTGAAGGTAATACCGGCGGTAATAGGGCGAGGCCCATCAGTAGTAGAAGCTTTCACCAGTTTCTGGGCGGTGGCCTCTGAAGGGGCAGAATCGGTGGCAGGAGAAACGATGAGATTCCGAGCCCAATTGGTGATAGTGGTTAGGGGCTGGGGGGTAATAGAGTAAAAACGCTTTTGGCCTACCGCCTCGGTTTCAACCAGACCGGCAAGGCGGAGCACCTTGAGGTGCTTGGATACGGTGGGCTGGCTGACGCTTAGCTCCTCAACCAACTCACCCACAGCTAGCCGCTCAGTTGCCAGGGCTTGGAGGATGTGCCGCCGGGTGGGGTCAGCGATAACAGCAAAGATGTCGTCTTTCATACTGACATCTTTACACATATATACCCACAATTGCATGTTTAAACCGCAAAAATAGGGACAATTTTTGCTTTTCTCCAGGTAGCACCCAGGTTGAGAACGTCATGAGCCACCCAAAAAAGCCCACAACATGCCGCCTTAGTCATACCAAGGGTCAATCCCCCACAAGGGAAAAACTTCCTTACGGGTGGCCATAATACTGCGGTCCACACTACTGCCGGGATCATAGCCAACCTCCCAGGAACACCACCACAGATCAACAGGGTCCCCCATCAGGGTGGGCACCTGACTACCGTATTTTTCACGCATATAAACCTGCCACGATTCCGGAGTGGGCATATTAATATCAAGCGGCTGGCCCGCAGCCACCGCAATAAGGTGGCTCCACGAACGAGGCACAGCGTCATAGATGGGATACCCCCCTCCCCCAGTGGCAACCCAGCGACCTTCACACAACTCCTCCGCCAGTAAAGAAATGTGAGCGGCAATTTCACGCTGCCCGTTAATACTGATGTTCAGGTGCGACATATCATCAGTCATATGCGAGTCACACCCATGCTGGCTCACCACCACCTGGGGCTGAAACTGACGCAAGAGGCTAGGCACCACAGCATCAAAGGCCCGCAACCAGCCAGAATCAGTGGTGCCTTCAGGCACCGCAATATTGACAGAGGTTCCATTAGCCTCCCCCTCAGGGCCCACCTCATTAGCGAACCCAGTACCAGGAAAGAGGGTCATACCGCTTTCATGCAGAGAAACCGTCATAACCCGGGGGTCATCCCAGAAAATACTCTGCGTGCCATCCCCATGGTGAGCATCCACATCAATATAGGCAACCCTCTGGGTTCCTGCCTCAAGCAGACGAGCTATGCCCACCGCACAATCGTTATAGATACAAAAACCGCTCGCATGATCACGAAAGGCATGGTGCATGCCCCCACCAAAATTAACCGCGTGCTTAACCTTGCCGCTCAAAATAGCTTCGACTGCCTGATAGGTTCCGCCCGCCAGTCGGGCAGAGGCCTCATGCACCCCCTTAAAGCCGGGGGTGTCCTCAGTGCCTAGCCCGCAGCTGGCGATGGTCAGTTGTGGGTTGGCGCTGATTTTTTGCACCGCATCAATATAGGGGTAATCGTGGGCCAGCATGAGCTGCTGCAAGGTAGCAATTTCAGGCTCTTCCAGCTGCACCTGGGGGAGGTCAAAAATTCCGAGGTCACGGGCCAGGGATGCTGTGGCGTCTAAGCGTGAAGGGTGCATGGGGTGGTAGTCGCCAAAATAGTAGTTAGCCATAATAGGGGACCAGAGCACCCGAACGTCGGTGGGTCTGAGACGGTCAATCGTAGCCACCCACACCACCTCCCCTGGTAAGTTGGGTCACACTTACCATTAAACACATAAAACTCTGTAGGCACTATACCCCACACACATAGCAGGCAGACTACGCTAGAAACGGCAGCAGAAAGCGAGGTGAAAAAGATGAGCAAACTTGTGCGCAAAGCCCAGGATCGCAAGCAAACTCCCCCAGCAACCACAGAGGAGCACCTGGAATACCACCAGCTACTTCACATCGTGAAGCTCTCAGCAGCCATCCAGGCCCGCATCACTCACTTTCGCGATGTCATAGACCGTCTTTTTGGCTCCTCGTCCTCCCGCATTGCCATCGCAGCCTTCTTACTGGTCATCATTTTCTTCTCCTTCATGCTCTACACTCCCTGGGCTTCACGCAACGGGCAGCAGGTGGACTTCCACCATGCAGTATTTACAGCAACCAGCGCAGTAACCGTCACCGGCCTGACCACGGTATCCACCGCCGAACAATGGACCTTCTTCGGTCAGCTCATGATTCTCTTAGGCTCCCAAATCGGTGGACTAGGCACACTCACCCTCACCTCCATTCTGGCGCTAGCTGTGGGCCGCAAACTGGGCCTACGCTCCAAAATCATCGCCCAAGAATCCCTAAACATCGGGCGCCTGGGTGAAGTTGGCTCCGTGTTACGCACCGTAGCTTTCACCTCCATCTCCATTGAAGCCCTCATCGCCCTCACCCTCATTCCCCGCTTTCTCATACTGGGTGAACCCCTCTGGCAGGCCATCTGGCACGGCACCTTCTACGCAGTCTCATCCTTCAATAATGCAGGCTTCACCCCCCATACAGACGGCATCGTCCCCTACGGCCACGACCTCTGGATTCTTTTCCCCATAGCACTAGGGGTCATGGTCGGTTCCTTAGGGTTCCCGGTAATTTTGGTCTTACGCAACAACCTGCGCTTTAGCAAGTGGAACCTCAACGCCAAGCTCACCATTATCGGCACGCTGGTTCTCTTTGCCCTAGGCTCCTTGGCCTGGGGCGCCCTAGAGTGGGGCAACGAGCACACCGTCGGCAGTATGAGCGTGGGCGATAAAATGCTCAACGCCGCCTTTGCCTCCATCATGACCCGCTCTGGTGGCTTCAACATGGTCAATATGGCAGATATTCACCCCGTCACCATGCTGCTGACCGATGTGCTCATGTTTATCGGTGGCGGTTCAGCTTCCACCGCTGGCGGCATCAAAATCACCACCATCACCGTGGTCTTTCTGGCCATCTTGGCCGAAGCTCGCGGCGACCAATTCGTGGTGGCTTTCAACCGCACCATTCCCGACGCCGTCCTGCGCATCGCCATCTCCGTCATTATGATGAGTGCCATGTTCGTACTGGTAGGCACCACAGCCATCATGCTCATTGGCAATGTAGGTTTAGACAGGGCCCTTTTTGAGGTCATCTCAGCCTATGCCACCTGCGGCCTCTCCACCGGCCTATCAGCCCAGTTGCCGCCCTCTGGTACCTACATTCTTTCTGTGCTCATGCTCGTTGGCCGTATCGGTACTATCACCGTAGCCACTGGGTTAGCCATGCGCTCGCGCCGCCGCCTCTACAAGTTCCCCGAAGAAAGGCCCATCATTGGCTAGAAATGACTTCCGCCCAGCCCATAGTGCCCCCGTGCTGGTGATTGGCCTAGGACGCTTTGGCTCGGCTACCGCAGCCCAGCTAGTTCGCCAGAATAAGGAAGTGCTGGCGGTTGAAAAAGACCCCGTGCTGGTACAGAAATGGTCAGGCGACCTCACCCACGTGGTTGAGGCTGACGCTACCGATATGAACGCCTTACGCCAGCTAGGGGCACAGGATTTTACGTCCGCCGTGGTGGGTGTAGGCACCTCTGTTGAGGCCTCGGTCCTTATCACCGCTAATCTGGTGGATCTGGGTATCGAGCGAATCTGGGCTAAAGCAATCACCCCTTCACATGGCAAGATTCTCTCCCGTATTGGAGCACACCAGGTTGTTTACCCTGAGTCAGATGCCGGAGTGCGGGCAGCCCACCTGGTTTCGGGCCGTCTACTGGATTTCATCGAGTTCGATGATGACTTCGCCATCGTAAAGATGTTTCCGCCTAAAGAGACTCACGGTTTCACTTTGGCTGAATCGGATGTGCGCTCTAAGTACGGGGTAACCATTGTGGGGGTGAAGTCTCCGGGTGAAGAAATCACCTATGCAAGGCCCGATACGCGGGTGTCTTCACGGGATTTGCTGATTGTCTCAGGCCAGGTAGACCTGATAGAAAGATTCGCCGCCCGACCCTGATGTTTTTTCGCCTACAAGAGATGTTTGACTACGCCCTATTCCACCCTGCGCATAGAAAATATTCAGGTGGCTTGTGAAATAGTTCGTCTTTTTTCAGGTTTCAAGGTGCACAAACCCAAAAACTCGCATATAGTTATAACTACCTCTAAAGGTGCGAGTGATTACTGAACGGTCCGCGAACCCGTTCAAGTAACTCAAAACCTGAAGACACCCCGATGGTTCCCCCCTAATCCCATCACCTTCAGGTTGCGAGTCTTCTCATAAGGCCGGATCCCTACCGGTCAATGAGAAAGCTAAAGGCCAGTCCGATTCCCTACGGACTGGCCTTTAGAGTATCCAACAAGAATCTTCACCCATCACACAAAGCAGGCTGCACCCCTACCTAACACCAGGTTTTTAGTGGCACAGCCTGCTCTTATCACAATCTGATCGTCACATATTCTCTAGCCCTATTGTTCAGAGCTGAATTCTTCTGTCATTTCATCATTTCGCGTCAAGCAGGCCCGCATAGCTGTCTCCGTCAGATTAAAAAGGCCCCCCTCAATATAGGCCGTAATTGCCCGATCAGTAGTGCCATTAGGGCTAGTCACAGCCTTACGGAGAGCCTCAGGGTCAGCCTCAACATCCAAGAGATAACCGGCCCCTGCAAGAGTAGCAGCAGCCAACTCGGTAGCAGTCTTTTCATCAAGCCCCAGCTTCACACCCGCAGCGGCCATCGTCTCTGCCAGCAAGAAAGCATAAGCGGGGCCAGAACCAGACACAGCGGTCACCGCCCCCATCTGCTCTTCCTCAACCTCAATCACCTGGCCAGCAGCACCCAGAACCGCCATAGCAGCGTCCTTAAGCTCCTCTGTGACACTCTGCCCCGCAGAAATAGCCAACACACCCTTACCCACCCGGGCAGGA
Source organism: Rothia sp. 32237D007AR (assembly GCF_053544675.1). Taxonomy (NCBI): domain Bacteria; kingdom Bacillati; phylum Actinomycetota; class Actinomycetes; order Micrococcales; family Micrococcaceae; genus Rothia; species Rothia sp. 32237D007AR. The sequence continues at coordinate 76,565 of NZ_JBPPUO010000002.1, forward strand.
GTATTAGGCATACAACGAATGACAGGCTGCCCAGCAGGCAGGGCCCGCTGCAAAGCCTCTAAGGTAATACCAGCAGCAACCGATACCACCACAGTATGCTCCCCCAGAGCCGGTGAAATCTCACGGGCAAGATCAAGAATGGCATAGGGCTTAACACCCAACAAGACAACCTCAGCGCCCTCAACGGCTTTCAGATTAGCCTTCGCATCATCCTCACCTGCCAGGATAGTAACCTGCTGGGCCCCCTCCCCCAGTTTCTGGCGCAATCTAGCAATGCTGGCGTGAGAACCAACAGTTGCACGCACAGAAGCCGGGTCAGCACCAGCAGCCAGCAGCCCGGAGGCGATAGCACCGTTCATAGAGCCAGTTCCAATAAAAGCAACAGTAGTCATGGTCTTATCCTTCACATATGACAGGCAGTTGAATATTTATCTCGCGAGGTGGGTGCGGGCAAACTGCAAGGTCTCATAGAGCATGTCATCACGCGCCCCTGCCCCCTTGGCCTTACGAGTTGAGACTTCAGCACAGACCACACCCTCAAAATCACTGGCAGCAATGTATTGCAAGGTCTCAGCAACGGGCTGAGTACCGTGACCAGGGATGAGATGCTCGTCCATGACCTTATCGCCAGAACCATCAGTCAGGTGCACATGCCCCAGGCGAGAGCCGATACGTTTGACGGCCTCCAAGGAGTCATCGCCTGCGGCAGCTGCATGGGAGAAATCCCAAGTCATCCAGTCATAGTCAAAACGGGAAGGGTCCCAGTGCGGGGCGTACATCTCTACCGCACGGCCCTTAACCGACCAGGGGTACATGTTCTCCACAGCAATCTTGACCTGCTCAAGCTCCGATATTTCACGCACACCGGCCACAAAGTTCTTAGCATAGAGCCGCTGCCAGCGGAAGGGCGGGTGGGCCACGATGACGTCCGCACCCACAGCCTTAGTCATCTTGGCAGCCATCTGCATCTTATTCCAGGCCCTACCCCAGACCTGCTGGGTCAACAACAAGGTAGGAGCGTGAATAGCAGAAATAGGAATCTGATACTTCTGAATTAGGTCAAGAAGGTCATGAGGCTCCTGGGAGAGAGCCGAGTGAGTGATCATGACTTCCACACTGTCATAGCCCAAATCTACTGCGGTAGAGAAGGTTTCAGGCACGCCCAGAGGGAAGAGACAGGAGGTTGAAAGAGCCACCGGTACAGGTGGGCGGGAAGGCTGCTTGCTAGGTTCTGTGGTGCTCATAGCTAGTCCTGCACAAATTCGGAGAGAGAACGGGGGTCAATCATAGCTTCAGGGCCCTGCTGGGAAAGGTAGTTCATGCGCCGTAGCACCAGGCCCTCACGCAGGGCCCAGGGAGAAACACGCAGACGCTCAACACCAAATATCTCCATGGCAGATTCTGCGGCGATAGCCCCAGCCAGCATCTGCTCAGCACGCACAGCTGAAACACCCGGCAGCCCGGCACGCTGGTCAGGGTCCATAGCCTCAAGACGGCGGGTCCAGAGTTTGAGGTCTTCCAGCAGCATTTCACGTTTAATGAAGGGGCCTGCCGAATAGGGCGCAGCCCCACAGATACGAGCCAGCGAACGGAAGGTTTTAGAGGTTCCCACCACCATATGAGGCTGACCATAGGCAAGAAGCTGGTCAGCTACCGGCTGCAGGGTCTCACGCACATACTTGCGGAGCTTCTTAATTTCTTTAGGTGAGGGCACCGGGCCACTCAACCAGTCACCAGTTAAGCGGGTAGCACCCAAGGGTACAGAAAGAGCATCGTCAGGGTAGGCGTCCATACCGGTAGAGAACTCGAAAGAGCCACCACCAATATCGAAATTAAGGATGCGCCCAGCCCCCCAACCCTGCCAGTGGCGCACCGCGTGGTAGGTGATAGCAGCTTCCTGATCACCGGTAATTTCGGTCAGGTTGACACCGGTCTGATTCTGCACATGTTGCAGCACCTCCGGGCCATTCTTTGACTCACGGATAGCACTGGTAGCAAAGGCCAGCAGGTCCTCTGCACCATGCTTGATAGCGTAGAGCACCGCAGACTTCACAAAGTTCGTCAGACGGTCCCGGCCCTCATCGGTAATATTGCCGCCAGAATCGATGTAGCGCACCAGCTGTAAGGGTTCCTTATGAGAATCAGTGTAAGCCTCAGGGCGGGAACCGAGCTGCCCTTCAATTAGAAGCAGATGGCCAGTATTTGAGCCAATATCAAGCACGCCAAGACGCATGAGTCCCCCTAGAGTGGTGACAGAAAGTTTCCTGCCTACCAGTCTACAAGGAGGACCCCCACGCTAGAGGCGGCTACTCACCCGATTTCTGAGCAGTACTCTTCTTCGGAGCCGTCTTCTTGGCAGTAGTTTTCTTAGCGGTTGCCTTCTTAGCTGCCGGTTTCTTCGCCGCGGTCTTACGCTTGACCGGGCCCTTAGCCCGCTTTTCAGCCAGCAACTCCACCGCACGGGTATGAGTCAAAGACTCAATAGTCTCACTACGGGGCACCGTAATATTAGTGACCCCATCGGTGATATAGGGGCCAAAGCGGCCGTCCTTGACCACAATCTTCTTTTCAGAGACCGGGTCAACACCAAGCTCCGCCAGCGGGGGCTTAGCCGCCCCGCGTCCGCGCTGCTTAGGCTGAGAATAAATCTCTAGAGCCTGCTCTAAGGTAATAGAGAAAATCTGATCCTCAGTTTCCAGCGAACGAGAGTCAGTACCCTTCTTCAAGTAGGGGCCAAAACGGCCATTCTGGGCGGTAATCTCCGTACCCTCAGCATCAGTACCAACCACCCGCGGCAGGCTCATAATCTTCAGGGCATCATCTAAGGTGACAGTAGCTAAATCCATTGACTTGAAGAGAGAGCCAGTACGGGGCTTTTCAGCCTTAGGCTTCTTCTTAGGCTTAGGCTTACCGTTCTTGTAGTACTCGGTGGGCTGGGCCTCCATCCAAGCGGCGATTTCTTCCTCGCTCATCTCGGGAATCACCTCAGTCACATAAGGGCCAAAACGGCCATCACGAGCCACAATGGTGCGCCCGGTAGCCGGGTCGATACCCAGTTCACGGCCATCGTTCTTACCGGCTTCAAGGAGCTCTGCAACCTTCTCTTCGGTCAGCTCATCAGGGGCCAAATCAGCCGGAACGTTGGCACGAATCGGGTCCTTGATTTCACCGGTCTCGGTATCAACTTCCCCACCAGTTTCAAGGTAGGGGCCGAACTTACCCACCCGCAGGTTCACGCCGGGGGCAACCTCTACCGAGTTAATGGCGCGGGCGTCAATATCGCCCAGGTTATCAACGATAGGTTTGAGACCCCGCTGCTCTGCCCCACCAAAGTAGAAGTTAGAGAGCCACTGGGGGCGGGCCTCTTCACCGCGGGCAATACGGTCAAGGTCTTCTTCCATCTCAGCGGTGAACTCATAATCCACGTACTTAGCGAAATGCTCTTCAAGCAGGCGGACGGCCGAAAAAGCGGTCCATGAGGGCACCAGGGAGCCGGAGCGGTTATTGACATAACCACGGTCCATGATGGTAGAAATAACCGCCGCATAGGTAGAGGGGCGGCCAATCCCCAGCTCGTCCATGGCCTTCACAAGGGAAGCTTCAGTGTAGCGGGGCGGGGGTGAAGTTTCGTGGCGGGCAGCTTCAATATCGCTACCGCTCAAAGAATCGCCTTCAGCCAGGTTAGGCAGGCGCTTATCGCCCTTACCTTCTTTGGCCTCGCCCTTGCCCTCTTCGCCGCGTAGAGCGTCCTTACCTTCTTCATAGGCGGCCAAGAAACCGCGGAAAGTAATCACAGTACCGGAGGCTGCGAACTCAGCATCCCGGCCATCTGCGGCGGTAGCGCCCAAGCGGACGGAGGCAGTGGAACCCTTAGCATCAGCCATCTGGGAGGCAACGGTGCGCTTCCAAATCAGCTCATACAGGCGGAACTCATCAATGCTCAGGGCACTCTTAACCTCAGCAAGGGTGCGGAAGGAATCCCCGGCGGGGCGGATTGCCTCGTGAGCTTCCTGGGCGTTCTTAGACTTGGAGCTATAAACGCGCGGGGAGGCGGGCACAAAATCGGCGCCATAGAGCTCAGAGGCCTGCTTACGGGCGGCCTGAGTCGCCTGGTCAGACAGGGCAACCGAGTCGGTTCGCATATAGGTGATGTAACCGTTTTCGTAAAGACGCTGGGCTACCTGCATGGTGGAGCGGGAGGAGAAGCGGAGCTTACGGGCAGCCTCCTGCTGCAGAGTTGAGGTAGTAAAAGGAGCAGCAGGGCGGCGGGTGTAAGGCTTAGTGTCAACCGAGCGGACGGCAAAAGCAGCAGAGGCCAAGGCGTCAGCTAGGGTGCTGGCGGCAGTTTCGTCCAGGTGGGCAACCTTGTTACGGGCACTGACCTTGAGGACGCCGTCATCAGCGAAGTCCTTACCGGTAGCCACGCGGGCCCCGTCAACCGCTGAAAGCTTGGCGGTAAAAGATTCAGCAGAGCCGGTGGTGAAGGTTCCGGTCAGATCCCAGTAGGTGGCTGAGCGGAAGGCCATGCGTTCGCGTTCACGCTCTACGACCAGGCGGGTTGCTACGGACTGCACACGACCTGCGGAGAGGCCGCGGGAGACCTTGCGCCAGAGCACCGGTGAGAGTTCGTAACCGTAGATACGGTCAAGCACGCGGCGGGTTTCTTGGGCATCAACCAGGTTGCTATCAATCTCGCGCAGTTCCTTAAAACCGCGTTGGATAGCTTCTTTGGTGATTTCGGGGAAGGTCAGACGGTAGACGGGCACCTTGGGTTTGAGCACCTGCAAGAGGTGCCAGGCGATAGCTTCACCTTCACGGTCACCATCGGTTGCCAGGTAGAGGGCATCGGACTCTTTGAGTAGGCGCTTGAGCTCGGTGACCTTCTTTTTCTTATCAGAGTTCACCACGTAGTAGGGCTCAAAGCCCTCTTCCACGTTGACCGCGAACTTACCAACGGGACTCTTTTTGAGTTCATCGGGTAGTTCAGAAGGCTGGGGAAGGTCACGAATATGCCCCATGGAGGATTCAACGATAAAAGCATCGCCCAGGTACCCGCTGATGGTTTTCACCTTCGAGGGGGATTCCACAATCAGCAGTGACTTGCCGTGCTCGGTGGTTGCCTTAGTGGGCACTGAGGGCTCCTTGGGGTCGGTTTTTCGCATGTATGCATAACAATAGCCGACCTACGGGGCATCGTGTCCACTTGGACGGGTGTGACCTGCAAGGGCAGCTAAAAGGGCGCAGGAGAGCCCTAGCCCCGCAGACTTAGAGCTCGTGGGCAGGTTCTGCCCCGATTTCAAATTCCCGCCCGCTGATACTCACCGGCTCCACCTCAACCCAGTTGGTCTTATAGGTCGGCAAATAGGCGCGCAGCCCCAGGGCCTCAACAGCACCGATATCAGCTTCGCTGGTGAGCCACTGGGCGTTACCGTGCACAACAACAGAGCGGGCGATGCCGTCCTTAATCTCATCAATTTCAAAGGCAGCTTTACGGCTAATGACGACCTCTGAGAGCTTCTGGCCGGCGGCAGTGCGGAAATAGATTTTCTTCTCGTGCACCACAAAATTGACGGGGTAGATATCTACCTCCCCGCCTACAGCCAGGGCTAGGCGGCCAAACTCGTGCGTGCCCAGCAGCTCCCAGCAGTGGTCTTCAGACAGGGTTTTAATAGGGTTCTCTACCATGGCCTCAGTCTAGTCTTTCTGGTCAAATCGCAGGAAACTCTTCTCTAGGAGTTCACGCATATTACTGATTAATACCCGCTGCGGCTCCTCACCCTCCCAGCCCAGCAGGGCAGTCAAAGCCCCCACAATTTGGCCGGCACTCAGTTCCCCATCGCAGGCAGAGACAAAACCTGAGGTTTCAGTAGTTTCTAAGATAGTGCGACGCAACCCGGCACCGGCCCGCAGCAAAATAACAGAAGGGTGCTCAGAACCGGGGGTGAAGTGACGCTCTTCAGTCACGTCCCCCGCTACCACCAGGTGCTGCTCAAGAAGCTGGGCATCACTCAGAGCAGTGACCTGGTCATAGTGCTGCACAGCCTCAGTGATAAAAGGGGCGATAGGCTGCTGAATGGGGTAAGTGATTTCTTCAAAACGGTGCAGACGCTCCCCCGCGGACGCCGGGTCAGGCTGACGCAACCAAATCATGCCAAAGCCGATTGAGCCAACACCACGAGAAGCAAAATCACGCAGATAAGCGGTGTAGGCAGCTTCAAAGTGGGCCGGGTCGCGGTTTTCACTAGCATCGCGTAACCAGGTCTCAGCGTACTGTTCAGGTTCCAGCACCTCACGCTGAATGAACCAGGCCTCGGTCTGCTCGCCCACCCAGGCGCGCGGACGGGCAGCCCAGTCGGCGGGGCCGTCCTGCCCATCAACGGGAATTTCCCAGTTACCCAGCATCTGGGCCCGCCCACCAGGGGCCAGAACGCTAGGCAGCTGTTGCACCAAGGTTGAGACAATACCGTCACCAGCCATACCGCCATCACGGTAAGTAAATTGGTCTTCAGGGGTCTCCTGTTCACTGCGCGGGGTGATGACGAAAGGCGGGTTAGAGACCACCAGGTCAAAGGTCTCACCGGCAACCGGCTCCAAGAGGGAACCCAAACGCAGGCTCACCCGCTCCTCAAGGTGAGCAACATCCAGACCCAGGGCCGAGGCATTCAGCAAGAGGTTAAAGCGGGTAAAGGCCAAGGCCCGCTCAGAAATATCGGTAGCAGTCACATGACGAGTGTGGGCCAGCAGGTGAAAGACCTGGATACCGCAGCCAGTACCCAGATCAAGGGCCCGGTCCACAGCGGTACGCTCGGTTAGCTGCGCTAAGGTCAAGGACGCATGACCAATACCCAGCACATGGTCCCTACGCAGCACACCAGGGCGCTGGTGGGCACCCATATCGCTGGCCACAAAGAGTTCGGTCCCATCATCGGCCGCATGGGGGCGCAAATCCACAGCCGCCTGCACCAGACCGTTTTCGGCAGGTTCTGCCAGCCCCAAGCTCAGGAGCAATTCTAGGCTCCCTGGCCCCAGGGCGTCCTCAAGTTCTTCACCAGCTAGTGCAGCACCAAACAAGAAGAAACGCACCAGCTGGGCAAGGTTACGCTGGGCCGCAGTGAACGTTTCTGAAGTGGGCTCTTGCCCCAAAATCTGGTTCACCCGGTAGAGACCGGGCACCACCTGATCCCGCGTCATCGCCTCAAAAGCACGAGAACCCAAGAGCTTTTCAACACCGTCATAGGTGTAATTCAGCTCAGTCAAAGCAGCGTGCAGACGGGCCAGGGCAGCAGTATCGGCGCTCACGGGTGCGCCGGGAACACAAGAAAAATCGGAAGTCATCACACCCTCTATTTAACCGTATGCGCACTTTAAGCGTCACCGCGCGGTACGGTAGAGACATGTTATTCGCTTTTTCAGTTGCACCCACCGGCGGCGGCGACCCCTCCGGTTCCGTTCACGACGCCGTAGCAGACGCTGTCCAGATTGTTCGTAATTCAGGGCTACCCCACAAGACCGACTCCATGTTCACCACCATCGAAGGTGACTGGGATGAGTGCATGGCCGTCATCAAAGCAGCCACCGAAGCTGTGGGCAAGTACGGCAACCGGGTTGCCCTGGTACTCAAAGCCGATATTCGCCCCGGCCACGATTCTGGAGAAATCACCGGCAAGGTTCAACGCCTGGAAGAAGCCATCGCCAACAAAACCCAGCCTTAATGCGCATCTGGTCAGTTCACCCCTGTCTGCTCGATGCTAAGGGGCTGGTGGCCTGCTGGCGTGAGACCCTGCTTGCCCAAAAAGTGCTTCAAGGGCTCACCAAGGGCTATACTAATCACCCCCAGCTTGACCGATTCAAAGCCTCCAGTAACCCTCTGGCCTACATCTGCACCTACCTGCACGGCTTGGCCGATGAGGCAGATAGGCGGGGCTATAACTTCAACCGGAGTCTCTTGCTACTACCACCCCAAGAGAGGCTGGACCCGCTGCCTGTCACATCAGATCAGCTCGATTACGAACTAGATTTTTTGGCAGAAAAAGTAAAAGCCCGTTCGCCGCAGTGGTATGACCAGCATTTTGCCAAGCCACCCTTGAAAGTGCCCCACCCGCTTTTCACCGTGGTACCCGGGCCTGTTGAGAGCTGGGAAAAGGTTAAAGGGTAAACAAACTGTTCTCTTCTAGAGGTTTGGGTTATATTTACCTTATGGCAAATGCAGAAAAAATTGCTGAACTGGAAAAGTCCATCGCTGACTGGAAAGAAAAGGCCGCTAACGGTGGCCCCGACTTCATCGCAGAGATTATTGAGAAGCTCGAAGCTGAACTAGCTACAGAGCAAAACTCCTAAAGACTCTTCCCTTCGGTATTACCACATCAGATAACCGTTCATCAGGTGCCCGCAAAGGCACCTACAGTAGAAACACATACCTCCCGCACATCGCACTGCGGGAGGTATTTTCTTACCCAAGCTGCCGGTTACCCTACCTACTGGGCCTGTGGGCTGGTAACTGCCTGCCAGAGATACATACGATAGTTCTCATTGGTCACATCACCCGGCCCATACACCTCAAGGCACACCCCGGTAGGTTCTAACCCCTTCGAAGGGATAAAAGTCTGAGCCAGGTAATCAAAGCCCTCCCTAATATGGGCAGGAGGGACGCCAGGGGTAATAGCCCCCTGCACCAAGACAGTTGCATACATAGCAGCAGGGACCATAACCCCCGTCAAACCCAAAGCCGCAACGTCCTTAATACCGCCTGGCACAATAAAACCTGCCGTGTAGGTAAAGCCGGTGTCCTCCGCATCAGGCATGACCACACCCACCTTCTGCAACTTTTCAACCGCAGCCAGGCGCTGACTAGCCAGCTCGCTCTCACCCGATTCAAGCTGACTGTACAGACGCTCCCACCAGGAGCCAAAGTCGCTCTCTTCGGTCGCAGAGTCAGTGACACCAGCAACCATGAAAGTGCCGTACTCAATCAAGGCTGTTTCGTAGGCCGGAGTTTTCTGCTCGCTCATACCTAGGCAGTCACTGCCTCACGCTCAGCCTGCACCTTAGCCTGGCAATCAGGGCACAGGAGCACCAGGTCGCGCTTTCCCTCCACATCAAGATTGACGAAGGTATTAGCCTTAGCACCACAGTGCTCACATTCGCCGATAGTGACAGTATCGGGTGAGAAGTTCATGTGCTGGCGCTTATCAAAGATATACAGCGAGCCCTCCCAGAGACCAGAATCGCCGTATTTTTCGCCGTAGCGCACAATACCGCCGTCAATCTGGTAAATCTCTTTAAAGCCCCGATTCTTCATCAAGGCAGAAAGAATTTCACAGCGGATACCACCGGTGCAGTAAGTGATAACGGGCTTGTCTTTGAGATCATCGTACTTACCCGACTCAATTTCTGTAATGAAATCATGGGTGGTGCGAACATCGGGTACAACAGCGTTCTTGAACTTACCGATTTTAGCTTCAAAGGCGTTACGGCCATCGAAGAAAACAACCTCGTCACCGCGTTCTTCAACAAGCTTGTTCACCTCCTCAGGCTTCAGGTGCACACCGCCACCGACAACACCGTTCTCATCGACAACCAGCTCATCAGGGCTACCAAAAGCAACAATCTCATCGCGGGCCTTAACAGAAAGGCGGGGGAAATCGCTGGCCCCACCGTTTGACCATTTAAGCTCCAGCTTTTCAAAACCAGGGTACTGGCGGGTGGTCTTACCGTACTGTTTCAGGGCGTTAATATCGCCACCTAAAGTACCGTTAATACCGTGCTTAGAGATCAGGATGCGGCCGGTCAGCCCCAGCTTCTCGCACAGGGCACGCTGCCAGAGCATCACAGCTTTAGGGTCAGTTACAGGGGCAAAGCAATAATAGAGAATAATTTTTTCTTGAGACACACCCCCATTTTAGACCGTACAGCCCACCAGCAAGACCAGGGGCACAGAGGCTTCTCCCCCACCAAATGACATAATAGATAGGTGCCCACAGAAGCTCTCCCCCCACACGCTCACCCCACAGGAGCACCGGCCACCCGCGCCCCTCACCCCGGCGAACTGGCCCTGGTGCTCGACCAGCTGGGGCTGACGTCCTTACCTGAGCAAGTAACCCACGTGCGCACCCTACCGGCCCGCCCAGCAGAAACCTCCCCCTGGCCAACCTGGGCCCACCCCCGCATCATAGAGGCCTACCAAAACCTGGGGGTTCCCGAACCCTACCGGCACCAAGTAGAAGCGGCAACAGCCGCACACAGCTCCCCTGGCAACCGGCACGTCATTCTGGCAACAGGCACAGCCTCAGGAAAATCCCTGGCCTACCAGCTCCCCGCCCTCAACGCCATCTACCGGGGCGAATTTGAAGCCCAAGCCAGGGGCTTCAACTCCGGCAGAGCCACAGCCCTCTACCTCTCCCCCACCAAAGCCCTGGCAGCAGACCAACTAGCCTCCCTACGCAACCTGGGGGTGCCAGGGGTCATTGCCGAAAGCTACGACGGCGACACCCCGCAAGCTGACCGCCGCTTCATCCGCGAGCGCGCCAACTTCATTCTGGCCAACCCCGATATGCTGCACCACGCCATCTTGCCCAACCACGCCCGCTGGGCAGGTTTTCTGCGCAAGCTCACATATGTGATAGTGGATGAAGCCCACAGTTACCGGGGCGTTTTCGGGGCCCATGTTTCTCTGCTGGTGCGCAGGCTCCGGCGAATCTGCCGCTACTACGGGGCCACCCCGGTCTTTATAGGGGCCTCGGCCACCAGCGCTGAACCGGCTGAATCTTTTGCCCGGCTAATTGGTTCGCGGCCTGAGGCGGTTACTGCGGTGACAGAGAGTACCGCCCCGCGTGGGGCTACCCATGTGCTTTTGTGGGAGCCAGAATTTACTGAGGGTGCGGCTGTCAATGATAAGCTCGCAGCCCACTCTAACGGGGTGAGCCCGCGCCCCGGTGCCCAGGGAAGAGGGGCTGGGGAGAACGGGGCACCAGTGCGTAAATCGGTGATCAGTCAGAGCGCTGAGATGCTCACTGACCTGGTGGTTAACCGCACCCGCACCATTTCTTTCATTAAGTCCCGGCGGGGGGCCGAGGCGATTGCTCAGACCGCTGGGCGGTATCTTGATGAGGTTGAGCCTGGTCTTTCTGAGCGAGTAGCTGCCTATAGGGCCGGCTATCTTCCTGAAGAACGGCGGGTGCTAGAAGCTCGCCTGCGCAGGGGGGAGATACTGGGGGTGGCCTCAACTAACGCCCTAGAGCTGGGTATTGATATTGCGGGGCTTGATGCGGTGCTGGTGGGCGGGTGGCCGGGTACGCGGGCGTCCTTTTATCAGCAGATAGGACGCGCTGGCAGGGCCGGGCAGGATGCCTTTGCTGTGCTTATCGCCAGTGAGGACCCGCTTGATACCTACCTGGTGCATCATCCGGAAGATATTTTTGATCGGCCGGTTGAGAAGACCGTTTTTGACCCTGAGAACCCCTATGTGCTCAGCCCGCACCTGTGCGCTGCGGCCGCTGAGATTCCCCTTCGCCCGGAGGAACTGATGGTTTTTGGGCGTATGACTGAAGCCCTGCTAGGGCGCTTGGTTGAGCAGGGGTATTTGCGTCGGCGAGCTACCGGCTGGTTTTGGACTCACCCTGAATCGGCCAGTGATTTTGTGAACCTGCGTGGGGGCGGTTCTCCCCTGCAGATTATTGATGGTGAGACAGGTAGCGTCATTGGCAGTATGGACGATGGTCACGCCCACTCCCAGGGGCACCCCGGCGCTATCTACACTCACCAGGGCAAGACCTATGTGGTGGAAGAGCTTGATGAGGATAATAGGGTCATCGTGGTTTCTGCGGTGAGCCCTGATTATTACACTCAGTCGCGTGATATCACTGAGGTTACCGTCTTAGGGGCTGAGGAAACGCAGCAGCAGGGGCAGGTTTCTTTGAGTTATGGCCGGGTGCGGGTGCGCTCTCAGGTGGTGGGTTATCAGCGGAAGTCTTTGGTGGGGCAGCAGGTTTTGGGTGATGAGCCGCTGGATCTTGCCCCGCAGGAGCTGCAAACGAAGGCTATCTGGTGGGCGATGCCTGCCAGTGTGCTTCACGCTGCTGGGATTCATGAGCGTGATGTTCCTGGTGCCTTGCATGCTGCTGAGCATGCGGCTATCGGTTTGCTGCCTCTGGTGGCTACCTGTGACCGGTGGGATATTGGTGGTTTATCGACTGCTTTTCACGTTGATACTGAACAGCCCACAATTTTTGTTTACGATGGGCACCCTGGCGGGGCGGGTTTTGCTGAGCGGGGTTTTGAGCAGGTGGGCCACTGGTTGCGGGCTACCTTGGATACGATTTTGGCCTGTGAGTGTGAGCTGGGTTGCCCCTCCTGTGTGCAGTCACCTAAGTGTGGTAACCGTAATGAGCCCTTGCATAAGGCCGGTGCGGCCCGGCTTCTAGCAGCCCTGCTGGTGGAATCTGGTGAGCTGACTATTGAAGAGCGCAGGAGGTTACTTGAACCGTTGGGGCCAGTAGCTGAGGTTCCCACCGCCCAGGACCCTGTGGCTGGGGGCGGTGGGCCGGTGAGTGTGGTGGAGTCTTTGACCGGTAGGCCCCTTACTGATGACCCTTTCTAGACTGGGGCGGCGGCCGGTTCATTCTGCCATAGGCCCTGTCATGGGCGGGTAGGTGGCCCAGCTCGTGAGAGCCCTTCAGCCTGCCCGAGGAAGGCAAAGGGGCCAGAAATATCAACGAAGGTGCGCACATCTACTATCCCACTACTGCCTGCTGGCTGGCCGCAGCCACCGAGCTGGGCCCCGTTGGCCTGGGCTACATGCTCAGCTACCGCGCAGGGCTCACCGGGGGTAAGGCCTCGGGCGGCGTCCGCTGCGGCAAGGGCCGCTAGATCGGCGGCCCCTGCCGCCCGGTGGTTAGCGGTGCTAACCCCTATGAGCCCAGCACAGGTGACTCCTAACACCAGAAGAACGCAGATGATGCCTATAGCAGCTACCGTGCTGCTACCTCTCTCAGGGCTGGGGGTAGGCTTCACGGTGTCTTCTCTTCTGCGGTGGCACCTTGCTCGGTGAGGGCCTGGGCATCAGCTACTAGAGTCCACCCACTGATTTGCCCTACTAGCCCTGGGGCTTGTCTGCTGACTCTCACTACCGTCATATCATCAGTATGTTCCAGACTAACGGCGGCGGTGGGGTCTATCTCTTGGACGATACGGGTGACTGTCTCTGCGGTTTCACCTCTAGCAGCGGCCCGTGCTCCTAAGCGGGCGCCCTCTTCTAATGTGAGCTGTACGATGCCGGTGGCAGCAGCACCCAGCACCAGGGCCAGTATGAAGATGAGGGCAGGGAGTATGACCGCGAACTCGGCGGTACTTGAGCCTCTCTCTGCCTCTCCTCTGACTTGGGTGTGCACGGTATCACCACCTTGGATTGTTGTGAGGGACCGGGGCAGGTTAGGCACCGGTTGAGAGGGCTGTTTGCACCAGCCCCAGTAGCATCTGCCGCACTTCTTCAGATTTGAGAATGACAAGCAGCAGGCCAGCAAAACCTACGGCTGCCAGCATAACAATGCCGTATTCAGCGGTCGTAGCCCCGGCTTCGGGGTCATCAAAACCAGTCTGGCTAGGCTGAACGGTTGTGCCTCTGGCTCCTCTCGGGTAGGAATGCTGGGTAGCGTCTTCGGGCGACAAGAGGTGATGAGGTAACACGGTGTTCTCCTTGGGGTAGTGCCCCGGCTACTAGGCCGGGGGGGTATCTTCTTCTTGTGTCAGTTTCTTGGGTGTAATCTCGGGTGAAGTTAGGGGTAAGGGGCGGGTTGAGTAGGAAGAAAGACGCCGGGGTCTTCACCCGAGATACCTGTAGCCTTCCAGCTACCTCAGACCGTATAAAGAACACTGCTAGTTGTGGATAAACAGAACGCGGGCACTTCCCCGTATTTTCAGGTCATAAAGCTGCTGCCAGGGTCTTAGCTGGTGAAACTGTGACACCTTGATGACGCAACCTTCCCCTCATAGAGCTGCCTGTGAACATCCTGCCTCTACCGGCACTATTTCTCCCTAGAAAAGTGCTGGGAAGAGGGAAATAAGCACAGGAACCACCCCAAGACAGATAAAGGACGGCAGCGAACAAGCTCCCAGGGGCACCACCAGTTTGACGCCCAGGCGGGCGGCCGCTTTCTCGTAGGTGCGTTGCTGATGGCGGCGCTGACGCTGGGCCAGCACCCTCACTAGTTGGGCGCTCGGTGCCCCTGCGCTCAGGCTCAGCCCTAGCGCTTCGTAGAGCCCTTCTAGCTCCGAAGGTATTGGCTGCTCCCAGGCGTCCTCCCAGCTCTGCCCCTCATAGAGACCCTGCACCACCGCACCCAGCTCAGCCTGGTATTTACCCTCTTCAAGCTGGCCTAACTGGTGCAGCACAGCAGGTATTGATAGCCCAGAGGAAAGCATGGTTGCCGCCATATCCAGGTAGAGGGCTGCCTCTAGGGCAGGAGCGGAGGCCCCCGGCAGCTTCTTGCCCCCAGCGTTCGCTACTTCTGCACCAGATACGGGCACCCCACGGCGCCTACGAATGAGCAGGAAGATTGCCCCTGCCAAAGAAGCACAGCTTACAGACAGTAGAGCTAGCATCAGCGCCCCTCCTCGGCACGAGAAATCAGGTGGGCCGTCCACCGGTTACCGCACCAGGCCAGTCCCAGGCCTAGCACCCCCACAGCCGCACCGGGGATAGACCCTACTAAGACACCCACCGGGTCAGTGCCCATAAGGATTCCCAGCCCCAGGCCAATGAAGGGCAGCCAGGAGAGAATACGCCCGGTTGCCCGCGGCCCGCTCAGGGCTGTCTCCCGCTGCTGGCGTAAATCAATTTCTGTCTCAAGATAGGAGGCCAGGTGCTCGAAAACCTGGGCTAGGGAGGCCCCGGTGCGCTCCCCTACCTGCCAGCAGGCGGCTACCATGGCAGCGCCCTGGCGTACGCTCTCACGCACCTCATTCTGCTGGGCAACCTGCAGGTAGACCTCTGCCAGGGAGAGGCCCCGGTGGGCGCGGGCACTGGCAGCGGCAAAGAGCTGGCCCATCTGGGCACGGGCCAGTTCAAGGCCCTGGTCTTGACGGGCGGACGTCCGCAGAGCACCCAAAACCGCTAAGCGGCGGGGCTTAGGCTGGGCTGTGCTCTTCTTCTCTGTACTGGCCAGGTAGGTTGCTACCTTGGTGCAAGCCAGCGCCGGGGAGCAGCCCGCGCGGAGCAGGGCCGCTAGGCGCCAGATAGCATCAGGCCACAGTTCTAGTTCTTCTAAACCTACAGAGTCACTTGTGGGTAGATAATTTTTCAGGCTCCTTGCTCTCACACTTGACCTGCCTGCTCGCTGGAAGAGAGCCCGGCTGCGCTCCTCATACCCTCACTGCCGGGGTGCCAGTGCAGGTAGGTTCCCCGGCGGCGCGGCTCCACCGTACAGACCGGTTGCACAACCAGCTCCTGCCCACCCACCAGCCGGTAAATCCCCCGCACGAGCCGGTAGCCAGCCTCACGGTCAAGGTGCACGATATAGTCCAAGGCAGTAGAGGCCTGCAAGGCCACAGCCTGGCTACTCACCCCCGCCAGAGCCCCCATAGCGTAGAGGCGGGCAGGCACCGCCTGGGCCGAATTAGCGTGCACCGTGGTGCCACTACCTGCGTGGCCGGTATTCATAGCCGTGAGCATATCCATCACCTCAGCACCACGGCACTCCCCCACCACCAGCCGGTTAGGCCGCATACGAAGAGCCTGCCGAATCAGCTCAGCTAACCCCACCTCCCCCTGCCCCTCAGCGTTAGCAACCCGGGCTTCTAGGCTCACAGCATGCGGGTGATCTAGGTGCAGCTCAGAGGTATCTTCTACCAGTAGTAGCCGCTCACCGGCGTCCGCCTCCTGCAACAGGGCACCGAGCAGGGTTGTTTTACCGGTGCCGGTTCCCCCGCTCACTAGCAGGTTAGCCCGCGAGCGCACCAGGTGCCGTAGCATCTGCTCTATCTGGCGGCCCATCATGCCGCGCTCTTGAAGTTGCCGTAAGGACGGGCGCTGGGCTGGTTGTAGGCGTAAAGAGAGTAGGGTGCCGCAACGGCTCAGCGGTGGAAGCAGGGCGTGAATGCGGATTCCCTCTGGGGTTTGCACATCGGCGGCGGGGTAGGCGTCATCGAGGCGGCCACCTGCTGCGAGGATCAGCCGGGTGGCGAGGGCTCTGACGGCTTCGTCGTCGGGGAAGGTTATGGGTGCCCGGTGGAGGGTTCCGGCTGCCTCGTACCAGATGTTGTGGGGGCCGTTGACGAAGATGTCGGTCATATCTGGGTGGGCTAAGAGGGGTGTGAGCAGACCCAGGTCTGTTTCTGCTGGGTTGCTTGCAAGCAGGGGTAGGTCTTCAACGCTGGGGGCTGCCTCTAGCGGTGATTCTATAGGCGGTTCTGCTGGCGGTTCTATAGGGAGTGGCTCACAGAAGTGTCGTCGTGAGCGGCGCACTCGTATCTGTGTATCGGGCATGGTGACCTTTCACGGTACACCCCGTACCCCGGTATCTTTCTCTGCCTCTCTTTATGCCACAGAAGACCTGCCCTGTCTAGCCCTGTGAGTAGCTTCAACGGCATAATAGAAAGATGTATATCGTGCTTGGCCCTGCGACCTCACCCGGCGATAGGCCCCTCTGGGAGGCCATAACGCTCAATGGCACCGGCCCAGGCACCCACCGCGCTTTTCCCTTCGCTAAACTGCCGGACTTTGTGCGAGCAGTAGAAGCCCAAAACCCACACCGACTAATCCGCTGGGCCTGGGCGGACGCCCGCAAAATCATGCCCGCCCTACTAGCGGCAGGTGTCTCACCGGCCTCCTGCCATGATCTGCGCCTAGCCCAGCGTATTTTGCTGACGGCAGCCACCCGCGCCCAAAACCATTTGCCCTACACTCCCACCCTAGATTTGGCCGGGGAACCAGATCCCCCAGCCGGGGCTATGCCCGCCCGCCGCCAGATTCAAGGGCAGGCCTCCCTCTTTGATGACCTAGGTGCAGCCCCACCCAAGACGCATGAGACAGCCGGGCCAGCTGCGTCCGCCCTGCTCACCGAACTGCGCGCCCAGCTAGATGCCGTCGCCGCCTGCCCGGCCCCTGCCCGGCTCTCCCTCCTGCTGGCCGCAGAATCGCAAGGGGCCCTCATCGCAGCTGACATCAAACACTACGGTATGCCCTGGAACCGCACCATCCACGAAAAAATCCTCGAACACGCCCTAGGGCCCCGCCCAGCAGGCTACGACCGGCCCTATAAGATGGAGCGCCTAGCAGCGCGCATCCGCCAAGAACTGGGTACCCCAAACCTCAACCCCGATTCGCCCCAAGAAGTGCTCAAAGCCCTGCAAGCAGCCGGGCATTCGGTGGCCTCTACCCGCAAATGGGAGCTGATTGAGTGGGCCAATGCGGTACCCCACCTGCGCGAAGAACGCTGGCAGCTGGTGCGCCCCCTGCTCGAGTACAAGCGTCTGGCCCGCCTTTACACCGCCAACGGCTGGAACTGGCTCGATACCTGGGTCACCAATAACCGCTTCCACCCCACCTATGAGGTAGGGTCCGCCGCCACCGGCCGCTGGGGCGGGCACGGCGGAGGGGCCATGCAAATCCCCAAGGACGTGCGCCCGGCCATCCGCGCAGAAGAGGGCATGATGCTCACCGTGGCAGACGCCGCCCAAATTGAGCCGCGCATCCTGGCTGTTATGAGCGGGGACCGTGCCCTAGCCGTTGCCGGGCGCGGCACCGACCTCTACCTGGGCATCGCCCAGATTGGCGAACGCACCGGCAGCGCACTCAAAGACCGCTCCCACGCCAAGGTTGCCCTCCTGGCGGCCATGTACGGGGCCACCACCGGCGAAGGTGGACAGCTCATGCCCCACCTTAAAAAGATGTTCCCTGCCGCCATTGCCCTCACCGAGCAGGCCGCCAGCATTGGCCTGCGCGGTGGGCAGGTGACCACCTACCTGGGGCGCACGTCCCCTGCGCCCTCTCACGCCTGGTTTCAGGCCCAGCGCAACCAGGTCACAGCAGCGGACGAACGCGCCGCCCGCTCAGCAGCCCGCGCCCACAGCCGTTTTACCCGCAACTTCGTTATCCAAGGAACAGCTGCCGAATGGGCAGTGATCTGGATGGCTCAAATCCGTAAACGGCTACGCACCGAACGCCGCTTTGGCAAACGCATGCAAACCCGCCTGGTCTACTTCCTCCACGACGAAATCATGCTCTACGGGCCTACCAGCGAATCAGCCCGCGCCGCCGACATCGTCCGCGAATCAGCACAAGCAGCCGCCGAACTTATCTTCGGCCCCACCGATGTGGAATTTCCTGTCACCGTGGTGACTACCGACGATTATTCGCAAGCTAAGTAAGTCAGGCGGACGGGCGCGGCTCTAATCCCAGGGTTCTTCCCAGCCCAGCTCTTCAAAGACGCGGGAGAGCAGATACCCGGTGAAACCCCAGATGGTGAAGGGCTCATGGTCACCTGTGACCCTAAAAGCCGGGGACTGGTGCTGGGGTGATCCTCGTCTAACGGTCACAGTCAGCCGGTTAGCCGGGTTCAGCAAATCAGCGACCGGTACGCGCACCACCAGGGTTGATTCATTCTGATCGACAGCCTCTACAGGGGTAGGTGACTCCCACCAGCCCAGCACGGGGGTAACCCGGTAGTTACTCACCGGTACATCAAGGGCAGGGAGCTGGCCCAGCAGGCGCACCCCCTCAGCCTGCAAACCAGTTTCTTCCACCGCCTCACGCAAGGCGGCTACCTGCTCGACTGTCCGGCCGCTGCTTTGGGCTTGGTCATAGTCTTCAGGGTCAATCCGCCCACCGGGCAGGGCAGGCTGACCGGCATGGTGGCGCAGAGTACCCGAACGCACCAGGACCAGTAGGTCAAGGTCCGCAGCTACAGTGGTGCACCTGGCGTTGTGTGCAGGGGCATCATCGAGCACCCCCATCAGCAGCAAAACCGCGGCCTCCTTAGCACTCTCCTGCCCCGCTTGCCCTGCCGGTCCCGTCTGGTCAGCCTGCCCCGCCTGGTCAGCCTGCCTTACGGGCCATAGATCGCCTGGGCGCCCGATGCCCGCAGCCCGGTTAGCTAAAGCCCGCAGAGCCGCCAGAGCCGGGTGCTCCCCTGCGCTATCTTCCCTAGGCGCTAATTCTCTAGGTACTGATTCACTAGGCGTTGATTCACTCGGCCATGCTTCCCTAGGCCTTGAATCCTTAGGCATTGAGGCTCCACCCCTCAGCCCGTAACTGGCGGCGGGTAGCACCCTGCACAAAACGCAGGTGCAGGCGCTCGCGGCCTGGCGCCATCTCATATTTGAGGAGTTTTTCTGCTGCCGCACGGTCAGTTTCACCAGTGCCGTAGGCCGGGCACATATCGGCCACCGGGCAGGCCCCGCAGGCCGGTTTTTGGGAGTGGCAGATACGGCGGCCGTGGTAAATCAGGCGGTGGGAGAGCTGCGTCCAGTCCTTGGGTTCAAAGAGTTCTGCCACCGCACTTTCAACCTTGGCGGGGTCTTCTTCACTGGTGAAGCCAAGGCGGCGGGCTAGACGGCCAAAGTGAGTATCAACGGTGATACCCGGCTTGTCGAAGGCGTTACCGAGCACCACGAAAGCAGTTTTTCGCCCGACTCCGGGAAGTTTGACCAGCTCACTGAGCTGACCTGGCACCTGCCCCTGGTAGTCAGAAACTAACTGTGCTGCCAGGTTCACAATAGCTTTAGCCTTAGAGCGGTAGAAGCCCAGGGGCCGCACTATATCTTCCACATCTTCACTACGGGCCTGGGCCAGGGCTGCAGCATCGGGGTAGCGGGCAAAGAGCTCAGGGGTGATGGCATTGACACGCACATCAGTGGTTTGGGCCGATAGGACGGTAGCCACCAGCAGCTGGTAGGGGTTATCGAAGTCTAGTTCAGCGACCGCATAGGGGTAGGTTTGGCCCAGAATACGGTTGATTTTGCGGGCTCGGCGGGTCAGCGCCAGTTGGCTTTCTTTTTCGCCTTTGGCGGCGGCGCGGGCGCGTTTACGGGCGGACGCTCGTGCGTGAGGTTCAGGCACGGTGCGAATCTCAATCTGGGTGAGTTCATCGGGGGTGAGGGGCAGTTTGGCGTTCAGGGGCATGTCTCTAAGCCTACCTTTGTGCCTGCTGGTGGTGGCCTGGTTGGTTTCTCCCGGCGTCCTTTTTCGCTTAACACGAACACCCATATTTGTGACTTAGACTACAGGGTGCGCTAAGGTGAGATAAAGCCAGTTTGTGTCGCATATCAACATATGCCCCACATGAGAGGAAGGCATATCATGACCGAGATCCAGGACGTCTTCGCCCCCAGCCCCGAATTCTCCGCCCAGGCCAACGCCCAGCCAGGCATCTACCAAGAAGCCCAAGAAAAAGGTAAGGAATTCTGGGCCGAACAGGCCCGAAACCTGCTCACCTGGTACAAGCCCTTCACCGAAACCCTCGACTGGTCCAACCCGCCCTTCGCCAAGTGGTTCGCAGACGGGCAACTCAACGCCTGCTACAACGCCGTAGACCGCCACGTCGAGGCCGGCAGGGGCCAGCGACCAGCAATCCTCTTTGAGGGCGAGCCGGGCGACACCGCCTCCTACACCTACGCAGAACTCAAAGACGAAGTCTCCCGCGCCGCTAACGCCCTAGAATCTCTGGGCCTGACCAAGGGCGACCGGGTGGCTATCTACATGCCCATGATTCCCGAAGCCGTCATCGCCATGCTGGCCTGTGCCCGTATCGGTGCGGTGCACTCTGTGGTCTTCGGCGGTTTCTCAGCCGATGCCCTACGCTCCCGCATCGAAGACGGCCAAGCCAAGCTGGTCATCACCGCAGACGGCTCCTTCCGCCGTGGCAAGCCCTCCATGCTCAAACCCGCTGTGGATGCTGCCCTCGCAAAGGGTGGTAGCTCTGTAGAAAACGTACTGGTTGTTCAGCGCAATGGTGAAGACATCGACTGGGTGGCGGGTCGCGATATCTGGTGGCACGACCTCCTCGCCAGCCAGTCCACCGACCATGAGCCCTCCCAACAAGGCGCAGAAGACCCCCTCTTCATTCTCTACACCTCCGGCACCACAGGTAAGCCCAAAGGTATCTTGCACACCACCGGCGGCTACCTGACCCAGGGTGCTTTCACCCACCAGAACGTCTTTGACCTCAAAGCAGAAACCGACGTCTACTGGTGCACCGCCGACGTCGGCTGGGTCACCGGCCACACCTACGTAGCCTATAGCCCCCTGGTCAACGGCTGCACCCAGGTCATCTACGAAGGCACCCCAGATTCCCCGCACCGCGGCCGCTTCTGGGAAATCGTGCAAAAATACGGGGTGACCATCATGTACACCTCCCCCACCGCCATCCGCGCCATGATGAAGTGGGGCGAAGATATCCCCGCCCAGTACGACCTCTCCACCCTGCGCGTGCTGGGCACCGTGGGCGAGGCCATCAACCCCGAAGCCTGGCGCTGGTTCCACCGCGTCATCGGCGCTAACAAGTGCCCCATCGTTGATACCTGGTGGCAGACCGAAACCGGGGCCATCATGGTCTCCCAGCTGCCCGGAATTACCGTGGCCAAGCCCGGTAGCGCCCAGCAACCTATCCCCGGCATCACCATCGACGTGGTGGACGATTTGGGAGAGTCCCTGGCCAACGAGCAGTCCGGCTTCCTGACCATCCGCGAGCCCTGGCCCTCCATGCTCCGCACCATCTGGGGTGATGACGACCGCTTCATCGACACCTACTGGTCACGCTTCGAGAGCATGTACTTCGCCGGTGACGGAGCCAAACGCGATACAGACGGCGACTTGTGGGTACTGGGGCGGGTGGATGACGTCATGAACGTCTCTGGCCACCGCCTCTCCACCCCAGAAATTGAGTCCGCTCTCGTCTCCCACCCGGCCGTGGCTGAAGCGGCAGTCGTTGGCTCAGCGGACGAAACCACCGGCCAGGCCATCATGGCCTTCGTCATTCTCAACGATGAGGCCAAGGCGGCAGGGCAGAATGAAGCCGAGCTGGCCGAGCAGATTCGGGCCCATGTCGGCACGGAAATCTCCCCCATTGCCAAGCCCAAGCGGGTACTCATTGTTGATGATCTACCCAAGACGCGCTCAGGCAAGATCATGCGGCGTCTGCTCAAGGACGTCGCCGAGGACCGCCCGGTAGGAGACACCACCACCCTGGCTGACCCCACCGTCATGGACGCTATCGAAGCTAACTTCAAGAAGGGTTAGAAGGCACCGGGGAAGAGCATCTGGGGCATGTGTGCCCCAGTTTGCTTCTTCTATGCTCAGCCCGCTGGTGGCGGGCCGTGTGGTG
The DNA here is from genome assembly GCF_053544675.1 of Rothia sp. 32237D007AR. Taxonomy (NCBI): domain Bacteria; kingdom Bacillati; phylum Actinomycetota; class Actinomycetes; order Micrococcales; family Micrococcaceae; genus Rothia; species Rothia sp. 32237D007AR. The sequence goes on from NZ_JBPPUO010000002.1 coordinate 98,878, forward strand.
TGAAAAACTAGAGACTATGGCAACACCACAGACTGCGCCGCGGCGTATCTCCGTCATTAACGGCCCTAACCTCAACCTCCTTGGTGTGCGCAAACCCGAGGTATACGGGCGCACCACCTTAGCTGATATTGAAGCTGCTCTCCGAGCCCAAGCCGCAGAGCTGGGCTACGAGATGACTTTCATGCAGTCCAACCATGAAGGGGATTTGATCGACGCGGTTCAGGCTGCCCGCACCACCTGCGCCGGTATCATCATCAACCCGGCCGCCTACACCCACACCTCCGTGGCCCTGCACGATGCCCTAGAGGCAGCCGAATTGCCGGTCGTTGAGGTGCACCTGTCTAATGTGCACCGGCGTGAGCCCTTCCGTCACCATTCCTATGTCTCACCTCAGGCGACCGCCGTGATTGCCGGTGCAGGCGCCCAGGGCTACGAGCTGGCCCTGGCCTTCTTAGCCCGTCACCTCTAAGGTCACGAAAAGCTCATATCCCAGCTGGGCTACCAGGATCTTGCCCTCTCACCGGCCCCTATCGCCGCTACCCGCGCGCTCCAGCTTGCCGGTGCGGCAGGTTCTTGCCTAGTGGTCTGGACGCTACCGCCTGCCTCCCTTGTGGGTGGGCTGCTCCTACTGGCAGTGGGGCTAGCTGTGTATTTCCTCTATGCCCGCAATGGCAGGAGCACTCAACCCTAGTTGGGTAGGCACTGGCCGGTGGCAACCGTGGGTGAGCTTGCGCTGACGTGGGCTAGTGCTTCAAGAATCTGGGACGATGGCACCGCGTAACCGGTCTGGTTCTGGGTGGACTTGGCGAACACCATGGCGATGACGCGTCCGTCCTCGGTGAGTACTGGGCCGCCGGAGTTGCCCTGTTGCACCTGGGCAGCTAGCTGGTAGACCAGGCGGGAGGGGTTGGTTTGGCCGGTTTGGGCGTTGATGGTCTGGGTGTAGCCCAGCCCTTGGACTGTTGCGGCTCGGTTGGCAAAGGGGCCGCCACCGGGGTAGCCCATGAGGGCAACGGTGGTGCCCGAGGCGATCTCGGCTTCGTTGAGGGTCAGGGGGGTGAGAGCTAGGTCTGGGGCGCTGATGATCGCAATGTCGTGTTCGGGGTCGTAGTAGATCACGTCGCCGGTTACTGCCTGCCCGTCACGGCTGATGAGGGTGGGGGTGTTCACGCCTGCTACTACGTGTGCGTTTGTGACTGTTAGGCCACCGTCTACGACGAAGCCTGACCCTTCAGAGGTGTAATTACAAGCTTGGGCTGCACCGACAACCTGCACCACCGATTGGCCTGCTTTATCTAGGGGTGCGCTTTCAAGGGTGCCGGTGGGGGCGGACTGTTCGGGGTAGAGAAGTTGGGAGATTTCGGGTAGGCCGGTGGCCTGTACGATACGGCCCCGAATTTCGGTTACTTTTTCTTGAGCGGACGCCGGGGTCATCTGCATCATCCAGGTCACTACCTTTGAGTCTGCGGTGAGGGCAGTGACGGCGGGGATGCCCAGGGGGCGGACGACCAGCACCACGGTGACGATGACCAGTGAGGCTAGCACTATGTTGAGCAGGCCACCGGCTAGCCGCTCTAGCCCGCGCAGGGGTGTGCGGTCGCTTGCCTTGCGGATAACATTTCCCAGGGTTGCACCCAGGGTCTGCCCTAGTATTAGGCAGGCAAGCACTGTGCCTAGCCCGGCTAGCAGGTGCCATTGGGCGGTGACTTGGTTGATGGCCCAGGGGGTGGCGTAGATGGAGGCGACGGCGCCTAGGACGAAGCCTAAGAAGGTTCCTAGGGTGATGAAGAGCCCCTGCCGTATGCCGGCAATAAAGTAGAGGGCGATAATAGCGATAATGACCCAGTCGAGTATGGTCATAACTCTCCATTCGGTGAGGGAAGGCTAAGGTTGGAAGAATTCTTGGAGAAGCGGCCCTGTGTGGCGGTCTTTGGGTATCGAAAGCACTAAATATCCTGTAGGCTCGTAGTAGTTGAATAAGTCACAGATAAAAGTGCGATGTGATGAACTAGGCAAAGGCTATGCTTAGAAGTCTGCCCGCTCTGTATATACAGGGTATCGCACTTGAATCGCCCTTTAGACCTACCATATTCAGGAGTAAAAGAGAACCATGGATATTGAAGTACTACGCCGTGCTCCGCTGTTTGCTTCACTCGATGACGAAGCTTTTGCAGCGCTAACTGAAGACATTACTGAAGTTGATCTTTCCCGCGGTGCCACCCTCTTCTACGAAGGCGATCAGGGTGATCAGCTCTACTTCGTCATCTCAGGCAAGATGAAGCTGGGCCGTACTGCCTCTGACGGCCGTGAAAACCTGGTAGCTATCATGGGCCCGGGCGAAATCTTCGGCGAAATGGCCCTGTTTGACCCCTCACCCCGTTCCACCAGCGCAACCGCTGTCTCTGAGACCCGCCTGGCAGGTGTCAAGCACGAGTCCTTGCGTAAGGCTATGGAGAAGTCCCCCAACATTTCTGCCCAGGTTCTGCAGGCTCTGGCCCGCCGCCTGCGCCGCACCAACGAGAACCTGGCTGACCTGGTCTTCTCAGATGTTCCCGGTCGCGTTGCCAAGGCCCTGCTTGACCTGGCTGACCGTTTCGGTCGCCCCGCCACCGATGGCGTGCTAGTTGCCCACGAACTGACTCAGGAAGAGCTGGCTCAGCTAGTCGGCGCTTCCCGTGAAACCGTGAACAAGGCCCTGGCCGAGTTCGTTTCTCGCGGCTGGATCCGTCTGGAAGCTCGCGCCGTGGTTATTCTCGACCTGCAGCGTCTGCGTCAGCGCTCCCGCTAAGCTAGGGCGGGCCTCCTGCCTGCTTTAGAGACTTCACAACCGGGTGGTCAGCTTATGCTGGCCACCCGGTTTTTGTGTGTCTCTTATTTTTATATTTGCAGGTAGCAGATGCCGGTGGCATCCTGTTTCACTGTGGGCAGGTAGAGGGAAACCTGGCGCCGTTTGGCCAGGAAGGCCACCGCCCCCGGGCAGGCCGCTAACTGTTCAAGAATGTGCATGACGCCGGGGGTCACCAGCTCTTGGAAAGGAACCCCGATGGTGTCCTCCTGCCCAATTTCTTTGCCTAGTTCCAGGCTGGTAGGTTGAGCAACTAGCTCACGCGCGCTCATCCAGCGCCCCCAGATTCCTTTATTGGCAAGTAGGGATGGGTTCTGCCCTATGGGAACCGCGCAGGTGAAATAGTGAATGTCGTAGCGTTTATGGAAGAAGTCGGGTGACTGCCAGCGGGCTAGGGGTTTGAGCAGGTCGGCACGGATTTTGAGGCCGCGGCGTTCTAGGTAGTCAGCAAAGGTTTTCTCCTGCTGGGCTACGGCCAGGCGGGAGGCCATGCACTCGTTACCGCTAGTGAGCTCAATGGTAGATAGTTCCCCGCTACCAGCTAGTAGCACACCGGTTTCTTCAAAGAGTTCTCGTACCGCAGTGACCACAGCGGCGTTAGCTGCCCCTAGGTCCTCCTGGCTAAAAGCCTTAGCCCAATGATCCCCGCTGGGGCCTGCCCAGCCGATGGGGGCGGCGTCCTCGGGTATGCCTAGCCCGCCGGGGAAGGCGACCCGCCCCATCGGCGATTTCACCCGGTAGGTCATAAAGGTTTCAGGCCCTGAGGCTCCGTCGCGCACAAAAACTACTGCGGAGGCAGGTTTAGCTGCGCGCGGTATGCCTTGGCCCTCCGTAAGCCAGGTGCGAGCTGAGTCTTGCTGGCTAGCAGGGATAGGGTAGGTTTTAGGTGCCGGTGCCCCTACCGAAGCGTAGGGGGCGGACGCCGGTGGCGGCACCCGTTTGAGGGCGCCGGTGTACATGGGTTGGTTAGGCATATTCCACGATAATTTCGACTTCTACCGGGGAGTCTAGCGGGAGCACCGGCACACCAACGGCGGAGCGGGCGTGCACACCGACCTCACCAAAGACTTCACCCAGGAGTAGGGAGGCCCCGTTAATGACGGCGGGCTGGCCGGTGAAGGAGGGCTCGGATGAGACGAAGCCGACCACTTTGACCACGCGGGTGATGCGGTCAAGGTCCCCAATAACTGATTTGATAGCTGCCAGGGCGTTGAGGGCTGAGAGGCTGGCCATTGTCTGGGCGGTTGCGGGGTCTACGAAGCCTTCGGCGCCGGAGTCTGAGACCTTACCGGTGGCCGGTAGCTCACCCTTGATAAAGGGTAGCTGGCCTGAGGTGTAGACATAGTTGCCGCTGGTGACGGCCGGTACGTAGGCAGCTACTGGGGCTGCCAGTTCGGGTAGGTCGTAGCCCAGTTCTTTGAGTCGATCTTCAATCTGTGACACGGCGCACTTTCTCAAGGACAGGTTTTTAGGGGCAAAAACCGGGCTCAGATACGGTGTCTGAACCCGGTTCTTGTCTGAGTATTTAGTTACTCGCCTTCTTGCGCTTAAAGTAGGCGATTGGATTGCCCTGAGTGGGGGCAACCATGTTCCCGGCGGGGGTGGCGTTGCTAGGTGCAGGAGCACCGGGGAGCACGGTCACCAGCTCCCAGCCGTCTTCACCCCAGTTATCGAGGATCTGTTTGGTTGCGTGAATCATCAGGGGCACTGTTGCGTATTCCCATTTTTCCATAGCACCAAGCCTAGACTACCGGGGCCCAAAAGACGACCCTGAGAGCTCTGTCAGGTTTTTTGTGGGCGGCTGTGACATGCAGGCCGGTGCGCTTTTCACCGTGAGCCGATAAACTGATGCAATGGCTTCTTCAAAGAATGTGCGAAAGAGACGCCGCAGCCCCGGCGACCTTGTTCAATTTGTTGCATTGAGCATCATTGCCGGTTTTATTGCGGCCTTGATTCTGGTGCCCCCCACTACGGTCTTGGGCGCGTCTGTCAATGCATCCATGAACTGGTTTAAGACTCTACCTGCGACTCTCAGCGATGGGCCTCTCTCCCAGCCGTCCGTTATCTACGCTAACGATGGCAAGACAGAGCTGGCGTCCTACTACGCGCAGAACCGTACCGCGGTTGCCTTGGAAGATATCTCCCCGCATATGAAAGATGCGATTCTTTCATCTGAAGACCGTAATTTTTACGATCACGGCGCGATTTCTCCTATGGGTATCGCCCGCGCTATGGTCAACAACGTTATTAATCCCAACGCTCGTCAGGGCGCTTCAACGCTGACCCAGCAGTACGTCAATAACCTGCTCATTGACGCTGCTGAGCAGTCGGGCACCGAGGCCAGCACCTTGGGGGCTAACAAGGATTACCTTGATAAGGTCAAGGAAATTAAGCTGGCTATCTCCATGGAGCAGAACCTTTCTAAGGATCAGATCCTTGAGGGCTACCTGAACATCATTAACCTGGGTGGATCCAACTACGGTGTAGAGGCAGCAGCCTACTACTACTGGGGTATTTCTGCCTCAGAGCTCAATATCTCCCAGTCGGCCATTCTGGCGGGTATGGTGGTATCCCCGAACATGTACCGCCCCGACGTTAACCCTCAGCTAGCCAAGGAACGCCGAGACGTGGTGCTGGGTACCATGCTGCGTGATGGCAAGATTACCGAGGACGAGTACTCTGACGCCCTGAATGAAGAAATCACTCTCGATATTCACACCACCCCCATGGGCTGCTCCACCGCTGGCGACTTCGCACATTTCTGCTACTACGCCATCACTGACTTCCTGAACGATGAGACCTACGGCGCCACTGAGGATGACCGTGCTAATGCCCTCTACCGTGGCGGCTACAAAATTGTCACTACTGTGAACCCCTCAGCCCAGAAGGACGCCAAGGCCCAGGTTGAGGCCACCCAGCCTTCAAAGAACAACCCTGATGAGGTCAGTGCAGCCCTGGTGTCTGTTGAACCGGGCACGGGCAAAATTATTGCGATGGCCCAGAACTCTGGCTATGGCAACCCTGACGAAACCAACTTTGCCGATAACTTCTATAACTACAACGTAGGTGTGTCCCACGGTGGTACCGCTGGCTTCCAGCCCGGTTCAACCTTCAAGGCCGTCCTTCTTGCCCAGTGGCTCAAGGATGGTAAGGGCGCCAACGCTGTCATTGATGGCACTTCGTTGAACTACCCCCAGAGCTTCCGCTGGCCCGCTAGCTGCCAAGAGGGCGGCTATGTCACCTCTGAGGACGCCGATGGTTACGTCTTCACCAACGCTGAAGGCGGTAACCAGAGCTGGGGCACCGTAGCCTACGGCATTAAGAACTCCATTAACTCTTATGCCGTTAAGATGGCTTCAGTCACCGACGCTTGTGCCATCGATGAGATGCGGGCCAAACTGCGTATTACCGACGGTACAGGTGCTGACCCCTACTCCATGACCCGCCCCTCCTACCTGCTCGGTGGTTGGGAGCAGGGTACGACCCCGCTCATTATGGCCTCTGCTTACGCAACCTTTGCTAGCGGCGGCACCTACTGTAAGCCTCTGTCCCTTGAAACAGTCAGCAAGGGTGATGAGGACATCAAAACCTACGAGCCCAGCTGTGAACGTGTGCTCGATAAGGACGTTGCCAACGGTGTGAACTACGTGCTCAAGCAGGTTCTGGTGGATGGTTCAGGCTATCAGCGCGGTATTGGTTTGCCCGATGCCTCTGCGGCTAAGACCGGTACGACCAACAACTCCACCCAGACCTGGACGGTTGGTTATACCCGCGGCCTGTCTACCGCTTCATGGGTTGGCAACCTTGATAACACCTCTCGCCCCTTGAACGGCCTATCTATTAACGGCAAGGTTTTGAACTATGTGGACGGCGCCACCTATGCAGGTGCCCAGTGGCAGAAGTTCATGCAGGCTCAGGCTAAGAACTACAAGACCGATAAGTTTGATACTCCCTCAGACACGGTTCTTGGTGCCAACCAGTAAGGACTTACCTTGAATTCTCAGAATTCTTCTGGCGTGGCGGCTTCAGCTAGCACTCTGGCACAGAGCCTTTCAGTGGTTCTGGCAGCAGGTGCTGTGGCTGGGGCCGCCACGGCCGCCTATGCCCACTTTATTGAGCTCAACAATTTTCAGGTGCGCCATGAGAGCCTGCCGATTTTGCCGGCAGGTAGCCCCGATTTTAAGATTCTGCATATCTCAGATATGCACATGATTCCGGGGCAGGGGCAGAAAACTGCTTTCATGCATTCTCTGGCTGAGCTAGAACCTGATGTGGTGATTAATACTGGGGATAACCTTTCCCATATCCAGGCTCTTCCTGCCCTCTTAGAAGCTCTAGATCCTCTACTGGATTTTCCAGGTGTCTATGTGCCGGGGTCTAACTGTTATTTCGCTCCTGTACCCAAGAACCCGGCCCGCTACCTGTGGATAAAGAACACGGGGGACGAGGCGACCTCTGAGACTCGCCCCAACCTCCCTACTCAGGCCATGCACGATGCTTTTGATGCCCGCGGCTGGGTAGGGCTCATCAACCGTTACGATACGCTGACGGTGGAGGGTCTGCGTCTGGAGTTTTCGGGGGTGGATGACCCCCACCTAGAATATGACCGCCACCCTGGCTTCTCCCCTACCGCTTTTGATGCCCAGTCGGGCCCCAGCGTCCGCCTGGGTATCTGCCATGCCCCTTACCTGCGCACTCTTGACCGGTTTGCCGACGACGGCGCTCAGGCTATTTTTGCTGGCCATACTCATGGTGGTCAGGTGTGCTTGCCCGGTGGCCGGGCTTTGGTTTCTAACTGTGATTTGCCTCCGGCTCGGGCTAAGGGGGTCTCCTATCAGGAGGGTGTGCCTGTGCAGGTTACCGCGGGTTTGGGTACTTCGCGCTATGCCCAGGTGCGTCTGTTTTGCCCGCCTGAGGCAGTGGTGGTGACGCTGACCGCCCGGTGATGTATCTAGTTTTTGCACCTATGCAAATGTAAGATAAATTACTATGGCATCTCGATTATTGCGTGTCTCCCCCGCCCCTACACCTCCCCCTGCTCCCTACGGTGCCCGCGCCGAACAGGAAGTCACGCTCTGGCAGTATTCGCGCCCTATTCGTGCCCGCTGGGTCTGTGGGCTTTTTGTAGCACTGACCGCCGCCATTATCGCGATTTCTATTCCTCAGGTGCTGGGCTGGATTGTCGATGCCATGCTCACCGACCAGCCCACGGTGGGGGCAGTGTGGGCAGGCGGTGCCCTAGTTTTCATCTTGGGGCTGGCTCAATCTGCCCTCTTTTTTCTGCGCCGCCAGCTCGTCATTGAGCCTGCTGCCACGGTGGAAAACACCATGCGCATCGCCCTGTTTGACCGGCTGCTGCGCTTCCCTGTTGCCTTCCATGACCGCTGGCCCTCAGGTCAGCTCCTTACGCGCGCGATGGGCGATTTGGGTACTATCCGGCGTTGGACTGCTTTTGGCCTCATGCAAATTATTACGGTATCTGTGCAGGTAGCTGTCGGTAGCTTCTACATGTTCAGCGGCTCCTGGCAGCTAGGGCTCATCTTTCTAGCAAGTATGCCCCTTGCCCTCTTCTGCATCTGGCGGTTTGTGCTGACCTTCCGCGCCCTGACCCGCACCACCCAGGAACGTACCGGCGATTTGGCTACTACTGTTGAAGAGTCTGTTCAGGGGCTGCGCGTGCTTAAGGCCCTGGGGCGTGGCCCGCATGCTCTGGCGGGCTTCCGCAAGGAGTCCCAAGAGTTGCTGGAGCTTGAGGTTGCCAGGGGTCGCGCTATGGGGCGGGTGCGTATGCAGACCACCCTTATCAGTGGGGCTTCACTCTGTTTAGCTTTGCTGTGGGGTCTGCACCTGGTGGGGGCAGGTTCTCTGAGCGTTGGCGCGCTCACCAGCTATTTCGCCACGGCTACTATCCTTTTTGCCCAGGTGGAGCGTTCGGGCATGCTGATTTCTATGTATCTGGCATCGAGTGTTTCGATGGACCGTCACCGTCAGGTCATGGTAGGCCAGGCCGGTGAAGATATTGACCTTCTCCCTGCCCACCGCCAGCGCCCCCGGTCGACGGCAGCTAGCTTAGATTGTGAGGACGTCACCTTCAGCTACGGGCAGCAGGAGCAGCAGGTGCTTTCAGGCTTTTCTTTGCAGATTCGGCCAGGAGAAATTATTGCCCTGGTGGGTTCTACCGGGTCGGGTAAGTCTACTGTCTTGCAGCTCATTCAAAGGCTCTATGAGCCTACATCTGGGCGCATCAGGTTGAATGGGCAAGATATCGCTTCTTTGCCCCTTCCTGAGCTTCGCGAGCAGGTAGCTATTGCTTTTGAGGATCCCCTGCTCTTCTCCGCTAGCGTGCGCGATAATGTTTTGCTGGGTGTAGATCGTAGTGGCCTTACTCCTGGTGAGGAAGAAGCTATTCTGACTCGTGCCTTGACTGTTGCAGCCGCTGATTTTGTTGATCGGCTCCCGCAAAAGGTCGATACTGTCATTGGTGAAGAGGGTATGAGTCTTTCCGGTGGGCAGCGTCAGCGTCTTTCCTTGGCGCGTGCTATTGCTGCCCGCCCTGCTGTTTTGCTCCTTGATGATCCGCTCTCTGCCCTGGATGTGACAACTGAGGAGAAGGTGGTGCGTTTGCTGAAAGAAGAGCTGACTGATACCACCACTGTGCTCACGGCCCATAGGCCTTCTACGGTGGCTCTAGCTGACCGGGTCGTCCTCTTACACCGGGGGCAGGTAGCTGCTGTGGGCCCCCATAGGGAACTTCTGGGCAACCCTATCTACCGCAGTTTGATGAGCGCCGATACCCAGCTCACCGGGCAGGGGCAGGCACCGGCAGCGGGGGCGAACAGCCAGGGGCAGGAGGGCGGACGATGAGGCATCAGGTCACCGAATCAGAAGATAGAATCCAGCTCTCTGCGGGTGAGGCTAAAGCCGTGCGCCGCCGTTCGGTGGCTCTCTTACTCGAGGTCTTGCGCCCTGTGCGGGGGCACCTTTTCCTTACTCTTTTTCTGGTTATTCTGGCTACAGCTCTGACCACGGCCATGCCCTGGCTGATTTCTACGGCTATCAATGATGCCTTAGAGCCCCTTTTGGCCGGAGATAGTAGCTATGCCATCACTTTAGCGGGGTTCTATATCGGGGCAGCTATCCTTGCCGGTATAGCCACTTACACTAATATTTTGCTCACCTTTAAAATTTCTCAGAAGGTGCTCTTTGACCTGCGTCAGCGCATGTTTGAACAGGCTCAAAAGCTCTCTGTGGGCTTCCATGACACCTACACTTCAGGCCGGGTTGTTTCTCGTCTTACCAGCGATTTAGATACGATTCGGCAGTTCCTTGACTCTGGCCTCTCTGAACTAGCAGCGATGCTGCTCTCTATTTCTTTTACCGTTGTGGCTCTCTGCCTCATGGATTGGCGGGCAGGGTTAGCTTTGCTGGTGGTCATGCTCCCGGTTGCCTGGCTCACCGCCTGGTTCCGTCGCGAATCTGAGGTGGCTTACCGGGCCCAGCGGGTGGCGTCCGCCCGCCTTATCTCGCGCTTTGCTGAGACCTTTACCGGCTTGCGTGCGGTCAAGGCCTTCCGCGCTGAGGCGCAGTCCCGCGCCGCCTATGCGGAGGCTGCCGAGGACTTCAGGGTTCGGGGCATGCAAACTATCAAGGTTCATGGCACCTATATGCCTGCCCTGCAAGCCTTAGGTAATACCTTTGTGGCTATCGTGCTGGTGGTGGGGGGCTACTCCATTTTGGGTGGCTCTATGCAGGCCGGCACCTTACTTGCACTGGTGATTTATGCTAACCGGGTCTTTGAGCCGATTTTCATGCTCTCGGACTACTACAACATGTTTCAGTCTGCTGTCTCTGCCCTGGAAAAGGTTTCAGGGTTCCTTGCTGAGGAGCCTGAGGTAGCTGAGCCTGAGCACCCGGCCCGCCGCAAGATCCCCGCCACCGGCCACCTGGTTTTTGAGGATGTGGAGTTTGAGTATCTTGCAGGACGCCCCGCCCTGCACCGTCTAAATCTCGACATTCCTGCCGGGCAGCGCTTGGCTTTGGTGGGTGAAACCGGTGCAGGTAAGTCAACGATTGCTAAGCTCATTGCCCGCTTCTACGATGTGACTCATGGCAGGCTGACTCTTGATGGGGTCAATGTGCGTGATCTTTCTGATGAGCAGTTGCGCCGTGAGGTGGTAATGGTGACCCAGGAGGCCTACCTTTTCAAGGGCACCGTGGCTGACAATATTCGCCTGGGCAATCCTGCTGCTAGCGATGAGGAAGTCTTTGAGGCTGCCCGCAAGGTGGGGGCCTATGACTTTATTTCTGGCCTACCGCAGGGTTTTGATACCAACCTCTCTAAACGCGGCGGCCGGGTTTCTGCGGGGCAGCGTCAGCTCATTTCTTTTGCCCGGGCTTTTCTTGCTGACCCGGCCGTCCTTATTTTGGATGAGGCTACCGCTTCTCTTGATATTCCTACTGAGAAGCTGGTGCAGCAGGGTTTGGAGTCTCTGTTGCAGGGGCGTACTTCTGTGGTGATTGCCCACCGTCTTTCGACGGTGCTGACGGCTGACCGGGTGCTGGTGGTTTCGGAGGGGCAGGTGGTGGAGGATGGTTCACCTGCTGCTCTGGTGCAGGCGGGCGGACGCTTTGCAGCGATGGCTCGGGCTTGGGAGGAGAATAACCGCCCCGAGGGCTAAGGCGGGGTAATTTGGCAGGGTTAATACTGCCGCGCTATACTTGAGAGGTTGTTATGCGCAACAATCGGGATGTGGCGCAGCTTGGTAGCGCGCGTCGTTCGGGACGACGAGGCCGCAGGTTCAAATCCTGTCATCCCGACCAAGCGAAACCGTCTCTGGCTGATGCCGGGGGCGGTTTTTTCTTGCTCTTTTTATTGCAGGTTGTCACACCGCGTCACAAATGCTTGTTGTGTAAAGTTTTTTGAGTATAGTCTGAAGAAAAATGCAGACAGGGAAGGGCACATCATGCCACAAAAAGTTCTCATCATCTCAGGCTCGGACCGGCAAGGCTCATTCAACACCCAGTTAGCTCAACACCTCGCTAACGCCCTCAAACATGAAGGCCAGCCAGCAGAAGTCTACGATTACTCAGCCGTCCCCCTACTGAGCCAAAATTCAGAGTTCCCCACACCTGCACCCGTCACACAGCTTCGAGCCGACATCGCTCATGCAGCCGGCCTGATTGTGGTTTCCCCTGAATACAACGGCTCCTACCCAGCCCGTCTAAAAAATCTTATCGACTGGGCCTCACGGCCAGAGAGCCTAGGAGATAAAAACACCCCCACCGTTCTACAGTGCAAAAAGGTCGGTATCGCCTCGGCGGCTAACTCTTCTTACGGCAAATATGTGCTTGAGAGTCTGCGCGACCTGATTCCCTACGTACGCGCTCACCTCATAGAAGACCAAGGCCTGGGCATCCGCATCCCAGCAGAGGCCTGGGGCACCGGCAATCTGGAACTAGATCAAGAACAGCAGAAGAACTTTGATAAGTTCGTTACCAGCTACCTCACATTCCTGGCCGCCTAAGCCAGCTCAACTCAAGAAATTGGGGCCTCCCTGTAGAACAGGGAGGCCCCTTCTCTATAGGCATGGCAGGTGGCTTCACCCGGCGAGATAGGCTCTGTGCTAAGGCCTTAGCGGGAGAGCCGCGAGGGCCACCAGATTTTCTTGCCCAGGTCTTCAACAAGTGCCGGTATGAGCAAGGCCCGTACCACGGTGGCATCGAGAAGCACACCGAATGCGACTATGAAGGCTAGCTGGACTAGGAAAATCAGCGGGATAACGCCCAGGGCTGCGAAGGTGGCCGCCAGAACGATACCGGCTGAGGTGATCACACCGCCAGTTGCTACCAGGGCGGTTCGCAGGCCGCTCTTGGTTCCCTGATGCAGGGCTTCTTCTCTCACGCGGGTCATCAGGAAGATGGTGTAGTCAATACCCAGAGCGACTAGGAAGACAAACCCGTAGAGGGGCACGGTGGGGTCAGCACCGGGAAAATTGAAAACGTGGTTGAAGACCAGGGCTGAAACACCGAGAGCGGTGAGATAAGACAGCACCGTGGCAGCCACCAGGATCAGCGGTGCCAGAATTGAGCGCAGTAGAACCATCAGAATCAGGGTGATAACGACCAGCACTACCGGGATAATTAGGGCCCGGTCGCGCTGGGCGCTGTCAATGGTATCGAGGTCAGAGGCGGTGGTTCCGCCCACCAGGGATCCGGGAGCTGCATTGGACAGGCTCTCACGCATCTGGCGCACGGTTTCTTCTGCTTCCGGTGAGTCAGCAGGGTCAGCCAGGGTTACCTGGAGCATGATGCGCCCCTCAACTTCGGTGGGGCTGATACCGGCAAAAACGGGCGGGGCGGACTGAGCGGACGCACCCACCGGCACGCTACCGGCAGGTGAGTCTTGAGCAACAGCGGTAATGGAGCTTACCCCGTCTAGAGCATCGAGGGCTGCCACGGCATCGTCCTGCTCGCTTGCGGGAATAATGACGTTAGCCGGTGAACCGGAACCGCCGGGGAAGTGTTCCGCGAGCACGTTCTGGCCGTCTCTAGCCTGGGATTCCCCTAGCACCAGGTCGGACTGGCGCACACCGTTAGCCTGGAAGGTGGCCGAGAAGCCCGCGAAGATAGCCAGCACCAGGGCGGTGACCAGCCAGACCGTGCGAGGCCTAGACGAGACGAAAGCTGCAATTTTAGCCCAGAAGCCGGCGGAGGCGTCTTTGACTTCAGATGAGTAGCGGGGGCGGGCGGGCCAGAAGGCAGCCCTGCCCAGCAGGGCAAGGACGGCGGGCAGGAAGGTGAGCGAGGCCAGCATGGACAGCACGATGCCGGTAGCTGCCACGGGTCCCAGGGCCTTGTTCGACGACAGCTCAGAGAGCAGCAGGCACAGCAGGCCCGCAATCACCGTACCGCCGGAGGCCAGAATCGGCTCAAGGGACCCGCGCCAGGCAAACCGGATTGCCTCCCAGCGCGAAACGTACTGGGTGAGGGCTTCGCGATAGCGGGCTACGTAGAGCAGGGAGTAGTCGGTGGCAGCGCCCACCACCAGAATCAGCAGAATACCCTGCACTTGGCCGTTGATCATGACCCAGCCTGCATTGGCCATGTGCCAGATGACGAAGATAGCGCCAGAGAGAGCAACCATGGAGCTCATCAGCACGATGATGGGCAGCAGGGGTGAGCGGTAGACCACCAGCAGAATCACAAAGACCACAATGAGGGCTACCGCTAGCAGGATGCCATCGATACCGCCAAAGGCTTCAACCAGGTCAGCAGAGAAACCAGCCGGACCGGTCACGTAGCCGGTAAGTCCCTTGGGGGCCTGGGCTATCTCTGCCCGGATACCGTCAACGACCTCTCGGGTTTCAAGATCAGTGGAGATAGGGAGAATGAGTTCTGCCGCCCGGCCGTCCTCAGAGTAAATCACGGGGGAGCTTTCACCGGTGAAGGTTCCGGACGCCGCCAGCTGGTCGGTCAGGCCCTCCAGGTAGGTCTGGTGGGAGCCGGTGAAGGAGCCGTCTGCTTCAAAGACGAGAATGGCGGGCACCGCGTCGGTACCCAGGAAGTCGCCCTGCTGCTCTACCACCTGGGTAGATTCGGCAGAGGCGGGCAAAAAGTCAGTCTGGGAATTGGTCGAGACCTCAGAGATTTTGCCGAAGTAGGGCCCGCCGATACCTGCCACGGCAAGCCAGGCCAGGGTCAGCAGGGCAGCCAGGGTAATATGCCCCCAGGAGCGTGAAGAGGAACCGGTTCTAATAGGGCCGGTTTCTGACGAAAAATGATGCATGCTGAGAGTCTAGCTTCTTCCAGAGACCCAAGCTAAAGGAGTCTCTAGCGGGCCCCGGCCCAGGACGGTGTACCCCAGCAGGCGTTGCCATACCCAGGCAAAGAGCAGGGCACCGAGAATGAGGCCGACCATCATGGCCCAGGAGTCATCGGCGGCAGGTAGCCCGTAGGTGGGAGCGTAGTTGGAGTAGAGGGCCAGAACAGCAATCTGAAGCACATAGAGGGAAAGGGTCATACGCCCAGCCCCCAGCAGGGCACCGGCCAGGTGTTCCCGTCCGGCGAGGGTACGCGCCAGCAGGCAACACCACCCAAGGGTAGCTAGGCAGGCTGCCAGGCTAAAGGCAATCTCTAAGCGGCTGGAGGTATAGGGTAAGAATTCTGCCACAGCAAAGCGGGAGTACCAGAAAAGGCCACCGGTAACCAGGCTACCGAGAAGAGCCAGGGCCACATCACCCCAAACACCCCAGCGCTCAATTAAGGCGGAGAGCACAGCGCCTATGCAGGCATAAGCCAGCAGGGTAAAGACCTGATAGTTATAGCCGGTGAACATCCACTCATAGAGGTAGGCGGTATAGCTGCCTTCCGTAGCGGCTTGGATAGCCTGGGGCTGGAAGAAGGTTCGGGCGGACGCGGCGAACCACCAGCTACCTACAGCCAGGATAATCAGCACCCACGAAGGCAGGAAGACTAGCGGGGCCATGAGCAGGCTCAACAGCCCCAGGTATTCCAGCACAATATCTACCTGGGCACCCCAAGTTCCAATATAGAGGCCTAGAGCGATTAGGGCGATAGCTCGCACTACCGATGAGGCAAAGAGAGCGGGGAAGCTCATCCGCTGAGACGAATATAAGGCCCCAGCCCCTAGCAAGAAGGCAAAGAGGGGGGCAGCAAGAAATTCGCTCAGGTTTAATACGCCACCGGGCCCACCGCTAGGAGCCGTATGGGCGATGAACATGCTGATTAGGGCGGCACACCGGGCCAGGTCAATGCCGATGACACGGCCTGCCTTCTTTAGGTCAGTCACGCAATACTCCTCAACAGATACCTGCTTTAGCCTAGCAGTTCCTGAGAAAGCAGCCAGTAATATTTCTCCTTTCAGCCGACGAGGGGCCTTCACGGCAGAGGCTTCTTTTAAAGAACTCTTCCCCATGAGCCAGGTCTGTGGTCAACCCAGCTCATGGGGAAAAGCCCAAAGGTAGAGGCCCTTCGGCCCAGGGGGAAGGCAGGTAACCTACTTGAGGATAATGACGTCCAGGGTTCGGGGCCCGTGCACACCTTCAACACGAATCAGCTCAATGTCTGAGGTCGCTGAGGGGCCTGAAATCCAAGTGACGGGCTTATCGAAGTTCAGACGAGCCACCGTCTCAGGAATCAGCTCCACAATGGTGTCAACGGGCACCACGCAGATGTGGTGGTCAGGCACCAGGGTGATGGCTCGGCGCCCTTCGGTCTCAGTGCTGTTCAGGGCGATAGTGCCAGTCTCAGCGCAGGAGACGGTTGAGGAGGTCACCACAGCGTCAATTGCGTCCAGTTCCCGCACGGAGAGAGCACCGGGCTTCTGGGCGTTACCGGAGTCAACCACGCGGGAGCGGGCAGCAGTATCTTCGGGTAGCCATTCGGCCTTGAGGCCGGTAGGCACCACGTAGCGGGCAGACTTACCTAGCAGCTGCCCCACACGGGCGGCGATGGTCTCTTCGGTTTCGTGGTAGACGTTTGCCTTGTAGTCGATTAGGCGGTCTACCAGCATCTCGATGATTTCTTCGGTGCCCTTGTCGCTTTGGCGGCGGTAGGCGCGGACGGGCTCAGCCGGCTGGGGGTTGTCCCAGAGGGAGGCGCGGATGCGGCCTAGGATTTCTGCTTTTGCATCAGACATTAGTTGGCCTCCTTGGGGGCGATGGGGTTAGCGGCTTCGGCGTTGGCGTGGGCTTCTGCTAGCTTGGCTTGGTTAGCGGCGATGACAGCCTGAAGGTCCACGCGTGCACCACCTACGCGCTTGGGTGCGGGGCCGCGTTCCTTCTTCCACTCATTGCGGAAGGAGGTCTTGGGGGGTGCGGGGATGTCACGGTATTCGGTCCAGCCGCCAACGATACCGGGCAGCTTAGTGATTTTGCCCTTCTTACCGGTAATGAGTTTGGAGGCGGGCAGGCCCTTGGTGGCTAGGCCCATGAGTGCACCTGAGCTGAAGAGCTTCTTGGCCGTGAACATCATGGTGTCCATCTGCACGTGGCGGTCTTTCTTACCGCCAGCGAATTCGCCCTGGGCTTTTTCGTGGTCAACAGCCTTGCCGCGCAGGTGAACCAGCACGTCAGGGATGTTGATTTTGACGGGGCAGGCCTCATAGCAGGCGCCGCAGAGGGAGGAGGCGTAGGGCAGGGTGGAGTTGTACTGGTTCTCGATACCGCCGAGCTGGGGTGAGAGAATCGCGCCGATAGGGCCGGGGTAGGTGGAACCGTAGGCGTGGCCACCTGCGCGTTCGTAGACGGGGCAGACGTTCATGCAGGCTGAACAGCGGATGCAGTGCAGGGCCTGGCGGCCTACCTGGTCTGCTAGGGCTGCGGTACGGCCGTTGTCCATGAGGATAACGTGCAGGTTCTGGGGGCCATCGCCGGGGGTTACACCGGTCCACATGGAGGTGTAGGGGTTCATGCGCTCACCGGTGGAGGAGCGGGGTAGCAACTGGGTGAAGACCTCAAGGTCCTGCAGGGTCGGCAGGAGTTTTTCGATGCCCATGAAGGTAATGAGGGTATCGGGCAGGGTCAGGCACATGCGGCCGTTACCCTCAGATTCTACGATGGTCATGGTGCCAGTTTCGGCGATACCGAAGTTCACGCCGGAGACAGCGACCTTGTTGGTCAGGAACTTTTCACGCAGACGGTAGCGGGAGGCGTCCGCCAGTTCTGAGGGGTCGTTGCTGAGGTTGGGGTCTACGCCCTCAATCTTCTTGAGGAAGATGTCGCGAATTTCGGTGCGGTTGCGGTGAATTGCGGGCACCAGAATGTGGGAGGGGCGGTCGTTATCGCCTAGCTGCACGATCTCTTCGGCCAGGTCGGTTTCGATGGCGTAGATGCCGTGCTTTTCTAGGAACTCGTTGAGGCCGGTCTCGGCGGTGGCCATTGACTTGATTTTGTTGACCTCGGTGACGCCTTCAGCCTGAATGAGTTTGAGGGCGATTTCGTTGGCTTCGTTAGCGTCGCGGGCCCAGTGGACGTGGCCGCCGCGGGCGGTGAAGTTCTTTTCGAATTCCTGGAGGTAGGTGTCGAGGTTGGCCATAACTTTTTGTTTAATCATGGAACCTGCGGTGCGCAGATCCTGCCAGTCAGAGAGTTCTGAGATGACGGCAGCGCGCTTATCGCGGATCTTGTGGGTGGCAAAGCCCAGGTTGGCGCGTAGCTGCTCGTTCTGGAGTTCCTTCTCTGCGTATTCGGGGAAGGGCTCGAATTCAAAGATGTTGCCGACGCCGTGGCGGACCTTGGGCATACCGAGTGCGGTGGTGGACATGGCTTTACTTACCTCCTGCGGTAACAGCTACGGGACCGGTGACGGTGAGCGGGTTTTCCTTGGTGGATGCAAGAATCTCTGCAAAGTGGAGGGTTTGCACGGGTGATTTCTTGCGGGAGAGCGCCCCGCCAATGTTCATTAGGCAGGATGAGTCGCCACCGGTGCAGACGGAGGCTCCGGTTGCTTCAATGTTCTCGACCTTGTCGTTGACCATGGCCCCGGAGGTGTCTGCGTTCTTGAAGGAGAAGGTGCCACCGAAGCCACAGCACTGGTCAAGCCCGTCGATGCGGGTGTATTCCAGGCCTTCAACGGTGCGGATTAAATCTTCTTGGCGGGTGCCCAAGCCGAGGAGGCGCATACCGTGGCAGGAGGAGTGGTAGGTGACTTTCTGGGGGAAGTAGGAGCCTAGCTGTTCTGCGGCGTTGGTGATGCCGCAGACGTCGATGAGGAACTGGGAGAGTTCGAAGGAGCGGGCAGCTAGTGAGGTTGCGGCGCGGGCGGTGGCCTCGTCGCCTGCACGCTCTGCAATCATGGGCTGCTGGTGGCCCAGGGAGGCTACACAGGAGCCTGAGGGGGCAACGATAGCGTCGAAGTCCCATTCTTCAAAGGCCTGTACGTGGGTTTTGACGATGGGGTAGGCGTCGTCGAAGTAGCCCGAGTTGACGTGCATCTGGGAGCAGCAGGTCTGACCCTGCGGGAAGACGACCTCGTGGCCAAGACGCTCCAGAATATCAACGGTAGCCTTAGCTACCTTGGGGTACATTGCGTCGACGATGCACGTGGAAAACAGTGCGACACGCATGTTGGTTCTCTCTTCTTGTAGGTGGTATGGGGAACCTGTCTCTCCTCTACTGCTCAGGGTGCGCGGACGCCAGTGTCCGGGCGGGTGAGTAGGGGGCAGGAGGGACCTGTTAGATTCTTTTCCTTTTCATTCATTTAACACGATGAGGCCTGTATTACGTTACTTTGAATAGGTCATATTTTCCTGTGCAAATAATATGGCGGTCTGACCACACCGAAAAACCGGGGAGTATTCAGCCCTAAAGACCAGCGTCCGCCCGGGTATGGAGCAACATAAGTACCCATACACCCACACAAAAACACACGCTCCCCCTGTTTAAACCCACTTAATCGCAGGGGCGAAAAAATACTGCAACTATTTATCAGCCCAGCTTGGCGTAAGTGAGCTGCATCATGTAACGTAGACCTCGAAATTCAATGGTCTGACCATAGAAGGTGAGACCCCTATTTTTTTGTGCCAAGCGTCCCACAGATGTGGCGCCCGGCCACACCACACATCCCTAAGGAGAATACGGTGGAAAATACTTACACCGCTGTAACCGACGCTGTAGGAGGGAGCCTAGGGCTCAGCGCCCTCGTCTCATCCCTACCGCTGTTGGCATTCTTTATTATGCTGCTCGGCTTCAAGGCCCGCGCCCACGTCGCCGGCCTTGTCTCCCTGGTCGTAGCCCTACTCGTCGCAGTCTTCGGCTTCGGCATGCCCTGGGATTTGGCAGGCATGTCCGCCTTCCGCGGCGGCATCTACGGCCTCTTCCCCATCGTCTGGGTAATCCTCATGGCCATCTGGTTCTACCAGGTCACCGTCCTCTCAGGCCGCTTTGAAGATCTACGCCGCACCTTCGACCTCATCGGCGGCGGCGACCTACGCATCCAAGCCATCCTTATCGCCTTCTGCTTCGGCGGTCTGCTCGAAGCCCTCGCAGGCTTCGGTGCCCCCGTAGCAATTACTGCAACCATGATCCTGGCACTAGGCGTCAAGCCCCTCAAGGCAGCAACCACCGTCCTCATCGCCAACACCGCCCCGGTAGCCTTCGGCGCAGTAGCAATCCCCATCACCACCGCAGGTGAAGTCGGCGGCAAAGACTCCGCAGCCATCGCAGCAATCGTCGGCCACCAGGCACCCTTCATCGCCTTCTTCGTCCCCTTCATCCTGCTCTGGATTCTTGATGGCATAAAGGGTCTCAAGGACGCCTGGATGCACGCAGCGGTCATTGGCCTCTCCTTCTCCGTCGCTCAGTGGTGGGCCGCTACCTACTTCGTCTACCAGCTCACCGACGTCATCGCCTGCATCGTCTCCATCGCTGCAGCAGTCGTCTTCCTCCGCTTCGTCAAGCCCCGCGGTGTGGCAGGCGTGCGCGAGCGCTACGGCATCACAGCACCGGCCGAAGCAGAACACCTGCCCGGCCGCCGTATCTGGATGGCTCTTATGCCCTACCTGGTTGTCGTCATCATCTTCGGTATCGCCAACCTCTACACCCCGCTGGTTAACTGGCTCAAGACCACCGTGGTCGAGTTCCACATGCCCCTGCTGGAGGACCGCCTGCTCCAGGCTAACGGCACCCCGGTAGACTCTGTCTACAAGTGGGCTTGGTTAGCTAACCCCGGCACCTACCTGCTCATCTCAGGTCTGCTCGTTGCCATCCTCTACGCCATCTTCAACGAAAACGGCAAGTACAAGCTGGCCATGGGCGATGCCCTGGCAGAAATTGGTCGAGTAGCCTACAAGATGCGCTGGTCAGCTGCCACCATCGCCCTGGTTCTGGCCCTGGCCTTCGTCATGAACTACTCCGGCCAGACCGTTGCCATCGGCGAATATGTAGCCTCCCTGGGTGTCGCCTACGCCTTCCTGGCCCCCGTCCTGGGCTGGGTAGGTACCGCCGTCACCGGCTCCGACACCTCAGCGAATGCTCTCTTCTCCAAGCTCCAGGTCACCGCCGCTGAGCACCTGCAAGCTAACGGTATGACCGGTGCCCACCCCGAGCTCATGCTGGCAGCCAATACCTCCGGTGGTGTGGTCGGTAAGATGATTTCGCCTCAGTCCCTTGCTATTGCCGCTACCTCGGTCAATATGGAAGGTAAAGAATCAGAGATCTTCAAGTCAGTACTGAGCTGGTCCTTCATCTTGCTGATTGCAGTATGTGTACTGGTTCTTCTGCAGGCTACCGTCTTCTCAGGCCTCATGATTGAACCCTATGTAGGAGGCCACTAAACACCAGTAGATTCAGCTATGACTCACTGGTAAACATACGGGCGGTGCAGCTCCCAACGTAACCTTACGTCGGAGCTGCACCGCCCCTTCTTATACCACCAACACACCAGGGGCACACCTCAGCCCACACTCCCCCAGCCCACACTCCCCCGTCAGATAAGCCTCTAGCTACTACCTCAAGACCTACCCCACCGCCCCGGAAAGACTGAGCATGAAAGAAAAAGCGCCCACCTACACCGCCCTGCTCGAATCCATCGAATACCGGCTACGCCACGGCCAGCTCCGCCTAGGCGACCGGCTTCCAGGCGAACGGTCACTGGCAGAGGAATACAAGATCTCGCGGGCCTCAGTACGCGAAGCCCTGCGCATCCTCTCCGCAGTAGGTCTTATCCACTCAGGGGTAGGCTCAGGCCCTAAAGCTGGTGCCGTAGTTGTTTCAGAACCCTCTGACGCCCTAGGCTGGGCCCTCCGCATGCACATTGCCACCCGCACCCTGCCCGTTGCAGATATTGTCAGCACCCGCGTCCTACTGGAAGGTGAAGCTGCCGCCCGGGCAGCCGATGTTGCCCACCACCCCAGCCACGCCGCGTCCTTAACAAGGGCACGGCGCTACCTTGAAGAAATGGACCACACCGGCATGAGCGACGAGCGTTTCCACTTCTGTGACACCCGCTTCCACTACGAAATTTCATCGCTCGGCGGCAATATCGTCATGGACACCGTCATCGACTCCCTCCACCTAGCCACCGTGGGCTACGTACAAGAGGCCGTACCCTACCTAGAAGACTGGCAGGCAACCAAGCGAGAACTTCAAGACCAGCACCGGGCAATCTATGCAGCTGTCATAGCAGGAGACGCAGAACGTGCCCAGCGAACAGTCGCTGAGCACGTCCGTTGGTTCTACGCACTCTCAGAAATTGGGGCAGCCCACTATGAGTACCACCAAAAAGTGCGCACCGGTCAGGCTTAAGCCTGGAACTTCTGCCCGGTCAAACGCTCGTAGGCCTCCACGTAGCGGGCACGGGTCTTCTCAACCACATCGGCCGGAAGCTCAGGAACAGGGCCGGTACCGTCCCAGCCTGACTCCTCACTCTTGAGCCAGTCGCGCACATACTGCTTATCAAAGGACGCCTGGGCGCGGCCAGGCTCGTAGTCCTCCGCATCCCAGAAACGGGAGGAATCGGGGGTCAGAACCTCATCGCCCAGGGTGATTTCACCGCGGTAAGAATCGGTGCCGAACTCAATCTTGGTATCAGCCAGAATGATGCCGCGCTCACGGGCAATCTTCTCAGCAGTTTCGTAGACGTAGAGGGTCAGCTCCTGCAAACGGTCAGCGATAGCTTCACCCACCTCAGCGTCAAGCTCTTCACGGGTAATGGGCTCATCATGTTCACCCACCTCAGCCTTGCCGGTGGGAGTGAAAAGGGCAGGCTCCAGGCGGGAACCATCAACCAAACCGACAGGTAGCTCAAATTCGTTGACCTTACCGGTCTTGCGGTAGGCTTCTAGGCCTGATCCGGTCAGGTAACCGCGAACGATGCACTCAACGGGGAACATATTGAGGGACTTACAGATCATGGCACGGCCAGCTACGACCTCAGGAACGTCGGTAGAAAGCACATGGTTAGGCACGCCTTTGAGCTGCTCAAACCACCAGAGGGACATCTGGGTCAGAATCTTACCCTTATCGGGGATTTCGGTGGGTAGCACCTGGTCAAAGGCGCTGATACGGTCGGAGGCAACTACCATGACGGACCCGGCACGCAGTTCGGCGTCGTCCTTGACGTTCAGGCCGGTTACGTCCTGGGTGTCTTCATCGGGGATGTAGAGGTCGCGCACCTTGCCGGAATATACGTGCTTCCAACCGGGAATATCTACGGGAGTATGGCTCATGGTTTTCTCCTGGGAGTGTGCAGGTGGGGTTGTGGGGCAATGATAGAAGTGACTGCCCTCCGCAAAGGCGGCGGGCAGTCACAGAAAATTATTTCTGGGCAGGAATCTGGATACGATTCTCAGCAGCAGCAAGGGCAATATCTGAGCGGTACTGAGCACCTTCCCAGCTAATATCGCGCACGCCAGCGTAAGCAGCTTCGCGGGCCTCAATAAGGTTCTGGCCCAGAGCAACAACAGCAAGCACACGGCCACCGGCGGTGACGATGTGCTCACCATCGACGGTGGTACCGGCGTGATCTACATGCACGTTCTCACGCTGGTTAGCAGCGTCAAGACCGGTAATAGCGTCACCCTTACGAGGGGTCTCAGGGTAGTTCTCTGCGGCCATGACCACGTCAACAGCGGTGCGAGGGTCCCAGTCTAAAGTGAGGTCAGCAGGCAATTCACCCTTGGCAGCAGCCAGTAGCACGCCACCGAGGGGGGTGCGCAGGCGGGCCAGCACGGCCTGGGTTTCAGGGTCGCCAAAACGGGCGTTGAATTCAATGACGCGAATACCGCGTGAGGTGGCAGCCAAACCACAGTAAAGCACGCCCACAAAAGGAGTGCCACGGCGGGCCATCTCATCAACGGTGGGCTGGGCTACGCGCTCAATGACTTCTTCAACGAAACCTTCAGGCAGCCAAGGAAGGGGGGTGTAGGCACCCATACCGCCGGTGTTGGGGCCTTCATCGTTATCGAAAATACGCTTGAAGTCCTGGGCAGGTGAAAGGGGCAGGCAGGTTCTGCCATCAGAAATCACAAAGAGGGAAACTTCGGGGCCATCCAGGTACTCTTCGATGACCACAGTGCCGCCAGCGGTAAAACATGATTCAGCGTGAGCCAGGGCAGCATCGAAATCTTCGGTGACAACGACACCCTTACCGGCAGCCAAGCCGTCATCCTTCACCACATAGGGGGCACCAAAGGTATTCAGGGCCTCTTCTGCCTCTGCACGGTTGGTAGCTACCTTGGCCATTGCGGTAGGCACATCGGCGCTAGCCATAACCTCCTTAGCGAAAGCCTTAGAACCTTCAAGCAGGGCAGCAGCCTTCGAGGGGCCAAAGACGGGGAAGCCCGCTTCACGCAGGGTATCTGAGACACCGGCGACCAGGGGAGCTTCAGGGCCGATGACGACCAAATCAGCAGCTAGCTCCTGTGCCAGGGCAAGAGCTGCTTGGGGGTTATTTGCATCGATAGCATGCACGGGGACATCTTGTGCGATGCCCGCGTTACCGGGTGCTGAGTGCACCTCAGTTACTGCTGAATCTTTGAGGAGTGCTCGGATAATTGCGTGTTCACGACCGCCAGGGCCCAATACCAAAACCTTCATTCTTTTAGGCTACCGGCAAGGTCACGATTTGATGAAGTTTTTAAGCGCAGTTTGGGAGCTTTTTGCAGGAGATTTTTTGAGGACGCCAACCGCCCCCTCTCTTTCCCGGGGCCACTAGCTGCCCGGCGGCGTCCGCGCCCGTCCGTACTGAGCCGTCCGTACTGAGCCTTCCGTACTGAGCCGTCCGTACTGAGCCTTCCGTACTGAGCCGTCCGTACTGAGCCCACTCGCCTGCCACAGAACATTCACCGCCCTCTCCGCATTTATTCTGGTTTACCCGCAACTAGTTGCGGTACTTTCAGAATAAGTGCGGAAAGAACCAATGGTCATTTCTCTATCCTTCTTACTCCCCCGCGCATCAAACAGTGAATAACGGCCTGCGGCCTATTCATGAGGTCATCCCAGGTAGCCCGAACGACCGTCCACCCCATAAGCTCAAGCGACCGTTGCCGCAGGGTATCCCTACGTAGCTGCTCCTCCACCGGACGATAGGCACCGTAGTACTTATGTAAACCATCAACCTCTAGCAAGAGTTTCAATGACTCCCAGGCAAAATCTGAACGATACACTCTACCGTCGTGAGTCCTTATTTCTAGTTGCTGACAAGGGCGCTCAAGATTAGACTGCACAATTCTGAACATTGCCAACGATTCAAGAGGGGACTCAGTCAAAGCACTCATCGACTCAGCAATAAGAGGAAAGCTACTCGTTCCATAGCCACTGACGCTTATGAGCTGGGCACGCACATCGTGATAACTCACCTGTGCACGGTGCAGAAAATAGTCTGTGATCGCCAAGGCCTGAACCACAGGCAACGTTCGAGCGCAGTCAAGGACGGTCGTTAGCGGGTCTGTAACTGAAAAACCGGCCACCTCATAAGCTACCTCACACACCTCTGGCCGGGAGCTATGATACCTAACCTGGCGATGGTGCCGATGGTTAGAACGGGGAAGGGACAATTCAACCCTGGTGGGCAATCTAAAGAGAGGGGCGCCCCATACAAGCGCAGCAGATGCGTGACTGAGCACTGCCTGCCGGTGAGATGTTGCCAGCGCTAAGGTCACAGCGATACACCTCTCTTCAGGCATGAACTGCCGACTTTCTGCAGCTGAGATGTAGAGGCCCCGCGTAAGTCTAATGAGCTCACCTCTTCGGTGCATAGCGCCAATGAGGTTTTTGCTCAGCCCTTCAAGATTAAGCTGTTGAGATGTTTTGACCTTGGCGGCGAGGCCTTCAATTCTGTCATGCATGGGACAACTCTTGCAGAGCAGCCGTAGGCGCTCAAGCACCATTTTTAAATCTGTGGATAGCTTCGGTTATGCCTTGCCAGAGCATGCTTCGGCCCTGTGGAGAAAGTTGCAACAAAAGGTCATAGTTGAAGCCCGCATTTATTCTGGTTTACCCGCAACTAGTTGCGGTGTTTTCAGAATAAGTGCGGGCTTTGCTCAATTTAGTGGTCAGAGCTACCCAGTAGACTGGAGGGCATGCAGACTTTTACCGCGCAGCAGGCAGCAGAGCTGGCCCTCGTCACCCGTGGCGATTTCATTGAATCTCGGCATGTGGGATCGCTGGTGGTGCTAGCACCGGATGGTTCTGTGGCCCTGAGTTTAGGTGCCCCTGAGGCTCTTATCTATGCCCGCTCCGCGCTCAAGCCCTTGCAGGCTATTGCCTCGATGAATGCGGGGGCTGAGCTGCAGGGGGCCCAGATTGCTTTGGCTGCGGGTTCTCATACCGGTTCTTTTGAGCATATGAAGGTTGCCCAGTCGGTGCTGGCTGAGGCTGGGCTGACAGCTGAGGCCCTGCTCTGCCCGCCGGCTTGGCCCGCGGACGAGCCCAGCTACCAAGCCCTGATCACAGCTGGGCACGGTAAGCAGCGCCTGGCCTTTAACTGTTCTGGCAAGCATGCAGCTTTCTTGTGGGCTTGTGTGAAGTCGGGCTGGTCGACAGATAATTACACTGACCCAGAGCACCCTTTACAGGAGCTGGTCTTGCAGACCATTGAGCAGTTCACCGGTGAGACTCCCCAGCAGGTGACGGTAGACGGGTGCGGTGCCCCTGCTGTTGCGACTTCTCTGGTGGGGTTGGCCCGGGCTTATTCTGTTTTGGGGTTAGCGGTTGAGAATATCAAGGCTGATGCTCGTGCCGCTACTGTGGCAACAGCTATGGTTGACTATCCCGAATATGTTCATGCCAGTGGACACTCAGATACTGTGCTAGCTGAGACTCTTGACGCTGTAGTCAAGCGGGGGGCTGAGGGTGTGCTGGCTATCGGTTTGCGTTCTGGGGCTTCGGTGGCGGTGAAGATGTTAGACGGTTCTAACCGGGCTGCTTGGCTTGTTGCTGTGCGGGCTTTGCAGACGGCTGGCTTCGTGGAGGGTGAGGTTGCTGACCGGGCTGTTACTGGGACGACTTTCCCCATCACCGGCGGGGGCCAGCCGGTGGGTTCTATCAAGCCTGGGGCTGCTTTTGAGGGGCTCCTCTAATGGCAATTCGCCGCAAGATCACCGAGGCGGACGGACTGGCCGCCATCGCCCAGGTTCGGCAGGTTTTTGAGACAACAGAAAATCAGGACGCCTGCGCGGCGGCTTTTGCTGCCCTGCCGCGGGGTGTGCGGGCGGCGGCCGTCCGCTTTTTGTTGGAAGAGCTGGCCACTTTGGCTCCGGGGAATTCTGTGGAGGTGCGGGTTCCGCCTTTTGGAGTGACTCAGTGTATTGCGGGGCCGCGCCACACCCGCGGTACTCCTCCAAATGTTATTGAAACTGATGCGCTGACCTGGTGCGCTATCACCTTGGGTTATTCCAGTTGGCAGGAGTCTGGCCCCGCTATTTCGGCCTCAGGGTTGCGGGCAGATGTGAGTAGCTACCTGCCGTTGCTTTAGTACTGATACTGGTATCTGGATCTTTATTCTGTGCCCGGTGTGTGCAGGGGCTTGATAAGGTTGGTCTTTATGAGCATTTTGTCGCGATTTCGCCGCCCTATTGGGCCTGCTGCCCCGCTCACTGAGCAAGAGAAACAGGCTGCGCCCGGCCAGCACTTTGCGCCGGCGTCCGCGCCTGAGCGCGCTCATCTGACGGTGCGCCGTGCCCCCTCTCTGCCAGCTTTCGCTATCACTGGCCTGCTGATCGGCCTTATCGTAGCTTTTGTGGTGACGATTCTCGGCCCTGAGAACCCCAGCTACACTTTCGGCGCGGTCTACGGTGTGATGGCGGTAATTTTTGGTGCCCTGTGCGCTGGCGCCGCTACTGTGGTGGCGCTTCTGCTCGATAAGCGCTCAACTAGGCGCACCACCACCTACCAGGCTGTCAGTAGCCAGGAATAAAATACCAGGCCACGAACTGGGTGGTGGGCTCTACTTATCAGTAGCGCATCGGGCAGGTACACTTAATTACTGTTCACTTGCTCAGGTGCGCCATTCTGCGCTGTAGAGCGAGATAGCCACCCTCACATACAACAAGAGACGGAAAACCACCTTGGCTCGTCCTGACGGAAAACTATCCTTCGACCTTGACCCTGTTGACCACGGACCTAAAGACGAATGCGGCGTCTTTGGTGTTTGGGCCCCGGGCGAAGATATCGCTAAGCTCACCTACTACGGCCTCTACGCCCTGCAACACCGTGGCCAGGAGTCGGCCGGTATCGCTACCAGCGACGGCAAGCACCTGAACGTATATAAAGATACTGGTCTGGTCTCCCAGGTTTTTACGGAGGCTATCCTCAAAACATTGACCGGTCATATGGCTGTAGGTCACTGCCGCTATTCCACCACCGGCGGTAACATCTGGCAGAATGCGCAGCCTACACTGGGCGATACCCCTCATGGCACCTTGGCTCTAGCCCACAACGGCAACCTGGTTAACTCTGCTGATCTCTATGACCGTCTGCTGGCTAAGAACGGGGGCAAGCGCCCTGAACGCGGCGAACTAGCCCAGGGCAATACCACTGATACCGCCTTGGTGACGGCCCTGCTCAAGGACCACGATTTTGACAGCCTTGAAGAGGCGATGCTCGATTTGCTCCCCACTCTTTCCGGTGCTTTCTGCCTGGTCTTCATGGACGAGAACACCCTCTATGCCGCACGTGACCCCCAGGGTGTGCGCCCGCTGGTCTTAGGCCGCTTGGAGCGCGGTTGGGTTATCGCCTCAGAAACTGCTGCTCTTGATATTGTGGGCGCATCTTTCGTCCGCGAAGTGGAGCCTGGCGAGTTCGTCACTATTGATCAGGACGGTCTGCGGTCCCAGCGCTTCGCCGAGGCTAAGCCGGCAGGGTGCGTCTTTGAGTACGTCTACCTAGCCCGCCCTGATACCACTATCACCGGTCGTAGCGTCTACGATTCCCGTGTGGAGATGGGCCGCCAGCTCGCGCGCGAGCACAAAGTTGACGCTGATTTGGTGATACCTACCCCTGAGTCGGGCACCCCGGCTGCTATCGGCTACGCAGAAGAATCGGGCATTCCTTTCGGTAATGGCCTGGTCAAGAACGCCTATGTGGGCCGTACCTTTATCCAGCCCTCACAGACTATCCGCCAGCTGGGTATCCGTTTGAAGCTCAACCCTCTGCGTTCTGTGGTGGAGGGCAAGCGCCTGGTGGTTATTGATGATTCCATCGTGCGCGGTAACACCCAGCGCGCCCTGGTGCGTATGCTCCGCGAGGCCGGGGCCAAAGAAGTGCACGTGCGGATTTCTTCCCCGCCGGTTAAGTGGCCTTGCTTCTACGGCATTGACTTTGCTTCCCGCTCTGAGCTGATTGCTAACGGGCTGACTATTGAAGAGATTGGTAAGTCTTTGGGCGCTGACTCTCTGGGCTTCATCTCTGAAGATGGCATGATTGCCGCAACCGAACAGTCCCGCGAGCGCCTGTGTACGGCTTGTTTTACTGGTGAGTACCCTATTGAGCTACCGAGCGAAGATCGCCGGGGTAAGTCTATTCTTGATGATGCTCAGGGTGGGCCGCTTTCTGGTACTGCCGCTGAGGTGACGGTGGAGCGTCCTGTTGCGCAGAAGCCTTCTACTGCTCAGGCGGTGTCGATTGATACTCGCCCTGGCACTAAGTCCCTTGAGCAGAAGTTTGGTGATGTCGCAGAGGTGTCACCGGGTGCCGGCTCGTGTGAGCCTGGCCCTGATTCAGAGCTTGAAGATTTAGTTCTTCCCCAAGATACGATTCCTGCCGATTCGACCGGCACTGACCGAGAGGCCCGCTAAATGAGCGAGAACCAGAATGCAGTTACCTACGCTTCGGCTGGCGTAGATGTTGAGGCGGGCGACCGCGCTGTTGAGTTGATGAAGGACGCCGTTAAGGCAACTCACGGGGCCGGTGTGGTTGGCGGTGTGGGTGGCTTTGCTGGCCTCTTTGACCTGTCTGTGCTTAAGGACTACCGCAAGCCTTACTTGGCGACTTCTACCGATGGTGTGGGCACTAAGGTGGCTATCGCCCAGAAGCTGGATATTCACCACACCATTGGCCATGACCTGGTGGGTATGGTGGTGGATGACATTGTTGTTACCGGTGCCCGCCCGCTCTTTATGACTGACTACATTGCTACCGGCAAGGTAGTACCTGAGCGCATTGCTGATATCGTGCGCGGTGTAGCTGAGGGTTGTTCTTTGGCTGGTACCGCCCTGGTTGGTGGTGAGACTGCTGAGCACCCTGGCCTGCTGGCTGAGGATGAGTACGATGTGGCTGGTGCTGCTACCGGTATTGTTGAGGCTGATGAGCTGTTGGGCCCTGACCGTGTGCGTGAGGGCGATGTGCTGATTGCTATGGCTTCAAGCGGTATTCACTCTAACGGCTATTCTCTGGTGCGTAAGGTGCTTTCGGTTGCTGGCTGGGAGTATGAGCGTGAGGTGGCTGAGCTGGGCCGTACCTTGGGTGAGGAGCTTCTTGAGCCTACCCGCATTTACACCGCTGATTGTCTGGACCTCATTGAGGCTTTCCCGGTCAACGGTGAGGACGGGCAGACCGGTTCTGGTGTGCGCGGCTTCTCGCATGTGACCGGTGGCGGTCTGGCTGCTAACCTGGCCCGTGTGCTGCCTGTAGGTACTGTGGGCGTGGTGGAGCGTTCTACCTGGGAGATTCCCGCTATCTTCAAGCTGATTGGTGAGCTGGGCTCTGTGCCCCAGGCTGACCTGGAACGAACCCTAAACCTGGGTGTGGGCATGATTGCTGTTGTTGACCCGTCTGTTGCTGATGCGGCTGTTGAGCGTCTGAATAAGCGTGGTTTGCCTTCTTGGGTACTGGGTACTGTGCAGAAGGACGACGGTGCCTACCAGGGTAACTCTGATTATGTGCAGGGTGCTAAGGGCGTGGACGGCGGCGCGGCAGTGCTGCTGGGGTCCTATAAGTAACGTAGTAGTTCAGTAGAAGGATTGCTCAGCGTTTCTGTTTTATTTTAATAAATTATAAGTGGCGGTTTCCGTATGGAAGCCGCCACTTGTTATGCTCTGGGTTTCTTCGATAAAGACGCGATCTCCTTCTATCTCTTCACGTATTGTTGGCAGCTCCTACCCACATCGAAAAGCCCGCCACCGGTGGTTACCGGTGGCGGGCTGTGTTGATGGTAGGGGAAGAACCCGCGTGGTGGTACGCGGGTTACTTCTCCTGATAATCGTCGGCGTACTTGTCTGCGTACTCTGCGTAGTCGTCTTCGTCATCGTACTGATAACCAGACGTCTTGGGCTTTGAGCTGGTGCTCTTGCTCAGTTCGCGTTCGAGTGCAGTGTAGTCGGTGTCGGGGCTGAAGTACTTCATCTCCCGAGCCTGCCGAGTTGCTTTAGCCTTCTGACGGCCGCGCCCCATGGCGAGACCCCCTCTTTATCGCTCATATCTGGACACCCGCGTATACGCAAGGGTGTGCCAGAAAAACTTTCAGTCTTTTCTGTATTTAAGGGTACATGTTTTTGAGCGTCTTTGCTTGCCTGTTCGCCACATGAGATGTAAGAAACTCAGTTTGAGTCTTTGAGTTTACGCGTAAGAGTGTAGAGGGCGTCTGTGACGTCGGACCGCCAGAGGTAGGTGGCGCGGGCATCCGCGCGGCCTGGGCCTTGGTTGATGACGGCGATGGGCTTACCTGCCCGGGCGAAGTCCAGGGCTATTTTGTAGGAGCTCATGACGGCAAGTGACGAACCGAGTACCAGTAGAGATGAGGCCTTCTCCCCTAGTTCTTTGACGGCCTGTTTACGAGTGTGAGGGACGGGCTCGCCGAAGTAGACAACGGCGGGTTTGAGTTTGGTGGACCCGCAGGTGAGGCAGCCGACCATCTGAAAGTCGCTGATGAAGCGGGTATCAATTTCTGCGTCCCCATCGGGGTTGACCTGCAAGGTGCTGCTGGTGAGGCGCTGCAGGTAGCCGGGGTTAGCGGCGTCGATTCGGGAGTCGAGGGAGGTGCGCCCTTCGTTGGCTCCGCAGTCAAGGCATTGGATGCGGGAGAGGTCCCCGTGTAGGGTGATAACTTTTTGGGAGCCTGCTGCGGTGTGGAGCCCATCAACGTTTTGGGTGATCAGGCCGGTGAGTTTTCCTTGGTTTTCAAGCTCTGCTAGTAGGTAGTGGGCAGTGTTGGGACGGGCCCGGTTCATGTGCCTCCAGCCGACGAAGGAGCGGGCCCAGTAGCGTTGCCTGGCTACCTCATCGAAACGGAATTCTTGGTAGGTCATGGGCCTGTGGTTGCGCAGGGAGCCGGCTGGGCCACGGTAGTCGGGTATGCCTGAGCCGGTGGATATTCCGGCCCCGGTCAGTACCAGCACCTGCCCCTTGTCGATGAGGTGGCTGATGCCGTCCGCCGCTAGCTGGGGGTCGGTGGGCTGGGTTGTTTCGGTGACGACTCTGTCGATGGAGCGGAGGGCTGCGGCGTGGGTGGCTGCAATGTCTTTTTGGGCAGTAATGGACGCGGACGCCCCGGCAAAGCGCGTATCGAGCTTCCCGGGCACGGGGTGGGGCTGTGTTTGGTTCACTCTCCTAGTCTAAAAGAGAAAGACCCTATAGTTTTTCTCTTCACCCCGAGACAATCTGGAGGGTCAAGAGAAAAACTATAGGGTCAGTTCTGCTAGGTGGTTACTGGGCGGTGACGACCAGGCCGTCGACGGCAACATCAGGGTTGACGTCTACGCGCACGGTGTCGCCGTCCTTGATGGCACCTGCCAGGATTCCCTTGGCTAGGCGGTCACCAATTTCGCGTTGAACCAGGCGGCGTAGAGGGCGGGCACCGTAGGCCGGGTCGTAGCCTGCCAGGCCCAGCCACTCGGTGGCGGCGTCCGTCACGTCCAGGGTCAGGCGGCGGTCTTCCAGGCGGCGGGCCATGGAGTCGATCTGTAGGGCCACGATGGAGGTCAGGTCCTCGGCTGAGAGGGGCTCGAACATGATGACCTCATCCAGGCGGTTGAGAAATTCGGGCTTGAAGCTGGCGTTGACGGTGCTCATCACAGCGGTCTTGCGGGCTTCTTCATCGAGGTTCTGGTCAATCAGGAATTGGGATCCCAGGTTGGAGGTCAGAATCAGAATGACGTTGCGGAAGTCCACGGTGCGACCTTGACCGTCGGTGAGGCGACCGTCATCGAGTACCTGTAGGAGGATGTCGAAGACCTCAGGATGGGCTTTTTCTACCTCATCGAGCAGAACCACCGAGTAGGGGCGGCGGCGGACAGCTTCAGTGAGCTGGCCACCTTCCTCGTAGCCGACGTAGCCGGGAGGGGCACCGACCAGGCGGGCCACGGCGTGCTTTTCGGAGTACTCGCTCATGTCAATACGCACCAGGGCGCGCTCGTCATCGAACTGGAACTCTGCCAGGGCTTTAGCTAGCTCGGTTTTACCCACACCGGTGGGGCCTAGGAAGAGGAAGGAGCCGATAGGGCGGTCGGGGTCGGAGATACCGGCACGGGAGCGGCGCACAGCATCAGCAACGGCGGTGACAGCCTGACGCTGGCCGATGAGGCGCTTGCCCAGTTCGTCTTCCATGTGCAGGAGTTTTTCTGATTCACCTTGGAGCATACGCCCGGCGGGGATGCCAGTCCAGGATGAGATGACCTCTGCGATGTCATCGGCGGTGACTTCTTCAGAGACCATGGACTCTTCGGTGGCGGTGCTCTCAGCTTGCTGGGCTGCTGCTAGTTCTGCTTCTAGGGCGGGAATTTCGCCGTAGAGCATACGGGAGGCTTCGGCCAGGTTGCCTTCACGCTGGGCTACTTCGGCCTTGGAGCGTAGATCATCGATCTGGGTTTTGAGGTCACCGACCCGGTTGAGCCCGGCTTTTTCGGCTTCCCAGCGGGCGTTGAGGGTGTCCAGTTCTTCCTTCTTGTCGGCCATATCTGCCCGGAGGGCTTCTAGGCGTTCGATGGAGGCGGGGTCGGTCTCGTTGGCCAGGGCCAGTTCTTCCATGGTGAGGCGGTCAACGGCACGGCGCAGGGCATCGATTTCTTCGGGTGCTGAGTCGATTTCCATGCGCAGGCGGCTGGCTGCTTCGTCGATGAGGTCGATGGCCTTATCGGGGAGCTGGCGGGAGGGGATGTAGCGGTTAGAAAGGTTGGCTGCGGCGACCAGGGCGGAGTCTGCGATGGCGACCTTGTGGTGGGCTTCGTAGCGTTCTTTGAGACCGCGCAGAATACCGATGGTGTCTTCGACGCTGGGTTCACCCACGTAGACCTGTTGGAAGCGGCGTTCTAGGGCGGCGTCCTTTTCGATGTTTTCGCGGTATTCGTCTAGGGTGGTTGCACCGATCAGGCGTAGTTCGCCGCGGGCTAGCATGGGTTTGAGCATGTTGCCGGCGTCCATTGACCCTTCGGAGGCTCCTGCACCAACGACGGTGTGAATTTCGTCGATGAAGGTGACGATTTGCCCTTCGGACTTCTTGATGTCTTCGAGGACGGCTTTGAGGCGTTCTTCGAATTCGCCGCGGTATTTGGCACCGGCGACCATGGCACCAAGGTCTAGGGAGATGAGGGTTTTGCCGCGGAGGGATTCGGGGACGTCCCCTGAGACCATGCGCTGGGCTAGGCCTTCGACGACGGCGGTTTTACCGACGCCGGGTTCACCGATGAGTACGGGGTTGTTTTTGGTGCGGCGGGAGAGCACCTGGATGACGCGGCGGATTTCGCTATCGCGCCCGATGACGGGGTCTAGTTTGCCTTCGCGGGCGACGGCGGTTAGGTCGGTGCCGTATTGTTCTAGGGCACCGAAGGTGCCTTCGGGGTCGGGGGTGTTCACGGTGCGGTCTCCTCTCACCATCGGAATGGTTTCTTCAATGGTTTTTTCGGTGGCTCCGGCCTGGTGCAGGGCGCGGGCGGTGGCGTCGTCACCGGCTGCAAGTGCTAGGAGCAGAATTTCGGTTGAGATGTAGGTGTCGCCCAGTTGGGTTGCTTTGGTTTGGGCTGTTTGGATGGCGGTTAGGATGGCGCGGCTGGGCTGGGCTTGGGCGGTTGAGGCGCCTTCTACTTTGGGGAGCTTTGAGATTTCGGTGGATGCCGCCAGTGAGATGGCGTCCACGTCTAGGCCTGCGGTTTTAAGGACGGCTACTGCCACTCCCCCGCGTTGGTCCATGAGGGCTTTGAGGAGGTGGGGTGTGTCGAGGGTGGGGTTGCCTGCTGTTTGGGCGTTCATGGTGGCTGCCGAGAGCGCTTCTTGGCTCTTGGTGGTGAATTGTGCCTTCATTCTTCTCTTTCTGTGCGTAGGTTATTCGTTCAAAGTTGAGTGTGATTCACTCAAGCCTTAACTTGAGTCTACTACACTCAACCTACATGTGCTAGAGATTCAGACAAGCTTTAATGTGAAAGTCACCCACAGGCCCTAGCCACTACAGACGGGCAGGTAGGCTGATACCTATGAGCAGACTTGAAGCTATTTTCTTTGACCACGACGGAACCCTAGTAGATACCGAGCCCCTATGGGCTGAGGCTAAAACCGCACTGACCGCCGAATTTGGGGCCAGTTGGACCGAACACGATACGCTCATGACCCTGGGCAAACCTGCTGCACTGACTTTTTCTCGCATGCAGGAGCTTGGTGCAGATGCTTCTGCTGATGAACTCTATGACCGGCTAAAAGCTAAGATGTCAGTTCTTCTTAAGGACGCCCGCCTTGAGCTCCTACCGGGCATTGAGGCGCTCCTGGCTCAGGTAGCTGAGGCGGGCGTCCCCGCCGGAATTGTTACCAATGCTACGACCGAGGTTGCAACTCATACTGCCAAGCTAGCACCGCAGGGTCTTTTTAAGACTTTTGTGACCGATGAGCAGGTCACCCATGCTAAACCTGACCCCGAGCCTTATCTACTGGCAGCCCGCAATTTGGGGGTTGACCCGGCCTACTGTGTTGCGGTGGAAGATTCTATTTCTGGTACGCAAAGCGCCATGTCAGCGGGCATGAAGGTGGTCGTAGTGCCCGGCATTGTCCAGGTGCCCGAGCATCTGGGCCACGCCCGTTACGACCATACAGAACTTACTCTCGACAAAATCCGGGCACTCATCGAGAGGTAGACGATAGAGCTACTGCATGGCAAAGGCGGGCCTATCACGTAATAGGCCCGCCTTTAGCGCAACTTGGGTGCATTTATGCTTATTTGAGGTTTCCCGTGCCATCTTCCAGGTGCCCGCGCAGGAACCATTGGAAGAGTTCCAGTTCAGCGGTCTGACCAATAAGCAAATCTTCTGTGATGGGATCGC
Organism: Rothia sp. 32237D007AR; assembly: GCF_053544675.1. Lineage (NCBI taxonomy): Bacteria > Bacillati > Actinomycetota > Actinomycetes > Micrococcales > Micrococcaceae > Rothia > Rothia sp. 32237D007AR. Next base: position 134,916 of record NZ_JBPPUO010000002.1, read on the forward strand.
TATCGCCCACCTTGGCAATGGCGGCGCGGTGGTCTTCAACCACCACGTTGTAGACCTCGTTCAGGGCACGAATATGAGTTAGAGCATCTGCGCGGTCAACATCGTATTCAGCCCAGGTACGCTTTTCGACCAAATCGCCTGAGAGACCGTTAGGAGTTACCCCCATGGTGGCCATGCGCTCGGCAATGGCATCAACGAATCCGCGCACCAGGTTGACTTGGGGGTCCAGCATCTCGTGAACAGCGATGAAATTGGGGCCTACGACATTCCAGTGAGCATGCTTGAGTACCAGGTGCAGGTCGTTCAGAGCATGCAGGCGAAGCTGCAGAATATCGGCTACATGATGGCCTGACTCTTCGGTGAGGCCGGGGACGGTAAATGATGCGTACTTGCTCATAGCAGGTTTTCCTATCCTTAGATTGCCGGGCTAGGCAGGCGAGCCCGGGGGAGATTGTCTATATCTAACACTATGCATCTAGCCACACCTTTTCAAGGCTTATCCTGAATAAATCATAATAATCCGTATCTGGCTAAAGAACGTAATAAGTGTTCCCCTGTGCAGAAGCATAATTACCGTTCCTGCACATTCATTCCTGAACCTCATTGCTCAGCCTAGAAGCCAATTAATCTTGTTTGCACCACAATTAACCGCCCTTTACAATATTTAAAGCAGAGAAAAGGTGAAACGCCATGTCAGAAGCCGCCCCCCGCACTCCCTCCCAGCAGCCAAGTAGCGCACAGGTTCGCCGCTGGCGCCGCTATCTTGCCGAAGAAATCTCCGAAGCACGCATCTACGCAGCTCTAGCGGATCGAGCTGAGGGCAAGGAAGCAGAAATTCTGAGAGAAGTTGCTCAGGCTGAGCTCCGCCACCAGGAGCACTGGCGCACACTGCTAGGTGAGTATGCCCACCCTGAGCCTCGTCCGTCTGTCTCTGCTCGTTTCCTCGAGCTTCTTGCCAAAAATTTTGGGTCTGTTTTCGTCCTTGCCCTGGCTCAGCGATCTGAGGGGCGTTCCTCCTATGCAGAAGATTCAGACGCCACTGAAGCCATGGCTGCTGATGAGGCAATCCACGAAGAGATTGTGCGTGCACTCTCCGCCTCAGGGCGCGAGAAACTCTCTGGTAATTTCCGTGCAGCAGTTTTTGGTGCCAATGACGGTTTGGTCTCGAACGCGGCCCTTATTATGGGCGTGGGCGCCACCGGTGTGAGCAGCTCTATGGTGCTCCTTTCGGGTGTGGCGGGCCTACTTGCTGGTGCTCTTTCTATGGCGGCCGGTGAGTTTGTTTCTGTGCGCTCCCAGCGTGAACTTCTGGATGCCTCCCAGCCGACCCAGGTCACTCTTGATGTGGCTCATCAGCTCGATATTAACCAGAATGAGCTTGAGCTGATTTATAAGGCCCGTGGCATGAGTGAAGAGGACGCCCGCCACCGCGCCATGGAACGCTTTGGCTACTTCTCATGTGACTGTGACCCCTCTCTGTCTTTCCGTGAGATAGGTGAGGGGGAAGAAGTTGAGGGCTCCCATGACGCACTGGGGAGCGATGTGGGGGCTGCGGCCTCAAGTTTTTGTTTCTTTGCCTCTGGTGCCCTTATCCCGATTCTTCCTTACATCTTTGGTATGTCTGGTGGGGCGGCCATGCTCATTTCTATGCTGCTGGTAGGTTTTGCCCTCATGGTCACTGGCGGGGTGGTGGGCCTGCTTTCTGGTGCTTCACCCTTCAAGCGGGGCCTGCGTCAGCTAGCTATCGGCTACGGGGCTGCCCTGGCAACCTATCTACTGGGTCTGCTGTTCAATACGGCGGTAATGTAAGGTTCTAGTTTTTAGGTGTCTGAAAGACTTTTATGGTGCCTAATCTTCGACTAATATTTTAAAAGAAAACAGGTTTTTTGTACCCTTTTCCTCTTCTCTGAGGGCATGCAATTTTTGTTTGTATCCAATTCTCAGAAGGCAGGAATAATCATCATAACCTTGCTACCACAAGCAGAAATCACCCATTTTTAGAAGGATTATCATGGCCGTTTCACGCCGTACACTCGCTAAGGGAGCCGCTTGGGCTGCTCCTGCAGTTGTTGCTACCACTACTATTCCTGCCTACGCAGCTAGCCCGGACGTCTGCTCTAACACTAACACTGAGGCTTCCACTGGCATTACCTGGACTAACTTCGTCCGCGCTACCCCTGTCGCAGCTAATGGCAGTGACCGCCACACAGGCTCCGTCATGACCAATGACGGCAAGGCAAGGCTTACCATCACCCACGTCTCTTCATCAGGCCCTACTCTCTCGAACTCTCAGAACCTCATCACCAAGTATCCTACTAATGACGGAGTATCTTTCCCCTCCTACTCAGGCTTTTCTGACTACCTCTTCTTCCAGACCCTGCAGAGCGGCCAAAACGGCTACTCCGGTGGTAATCAGCAGACTACCATCACCATGAGATTCTCCGAGCCTGTCACCAATTTCACCTTTGATATTGGTGACGTTGATCAGGGAACCACTGGCAGTGGTGGCCCCTGGCAGGATGTTTTCACTGTCAAATCATCCCTCAACGGTGTAGCAACTTCCGCTCCCCTGGTCACCGGTGGCGCCACCATCTCTACCAGCGGCGATACCACCACCTTCACCGCCCTCTCAACTAGCAACAACCTGAGCTATAACTCCACTGCAGGTAACGTCACTTTGAGCTTCCCTGAGCCCCTTGACACCATCACCCTCACCTGGGGTAACGGCAGCAACCGCACCGGTGCTCAGAACTTCGTTATCGGTGGCCCCACCACTCTCAACGTATGCCCCCGCCCCGTAGCAGCAGGCATCACTCCCCCCATCACCGGCTCAAACTAAGAATCTTTCTTAGCAGCCCCCTAAGAAGAGTGGTGGCGGTATCTTCTACAGATACCGCCACCACTCTTCCTTGGTCCTTCCCTCGTTCAAAGAGAAGCAGACATTCGGATCTCTACTTATTGGCAAAAATCTCGCGCATGAGCTGGGCAGCCTCAGAAGGGGTCTTACCGACCTTCACACCAGCAGCCTCCAGGGCCTCCTTCTTCGCCTCAGCAGTACCTGAAGAACCAGAAACAATAGCACCAGCATGGCCCATAGTCTTACCCTCAGGGGCCGTGAAACCAGCAACATACCCCACAACAGGCTTCGTCACATGAGCCTTAATGTACTCAGCGGCCCGCTCCTCAGCATCCCCACCAATCTCACCGATCATCACAATAGCCTCGGTCTCAGGGTCAGCCTCAAAAGCCTCAAGAGCATCAATATGGGTGGTGCCAATAATGGGGTCACCACCAATACCAATAGCGGTAGTAAACCCAATATCACGCAACTCAAACATCATCTGGTAAGTCAAAGTACCAGACTTAGAGACCAAACCAATCTTGCCCTTATCGGTAATGTTGGCAGGAGTAATACCCACCAGAGCCTCACCGGGGGTAATAATGCCCGGGCAGTTAGGGCCAATAATTCGAGTGACCTGCTTACCTGAGGCATCCACCTTGCTCTTAGCATAAGCCCAGAACTCAGCGGTATCCCCTACCGGTACGCCCTCAGTAATCACAACGACCAGGGGAACCTCAGCGTCGATAGCCTCCATGACGGCATCCTTAGTGAACGCCGGGGGAACAAAGACGATAGAGACATCAGCGCCAGTTTCCTCAACGGCTTCAGCAACAGAACCGTAGACCTTCAGTTCAAGGCTCTTACCGGCGGCGTCCTTGTGAGAGACGGTGGTGCCAGCCTTACGGGCGTTGACGCCACCTACAACCTGGGTGCCAGCGGCAAGCATGCGGGCGGTGTGCTTAGAACCTTCACCGCCAGTAATACCCTGAACGATGACCTTAGAGTCCTTGTTCAAAAAGATAGACATGATAAAAACCTTCTAGTAATAATCAGCGGTGATTTATGCGGTGTGAGCCAGCTCGGCTGCCTTATCTGCACCAGAGTCCATGGTGTCAGCCAGGTGAACCAGCGGGTGGTTAGCCTCAGAAAGAATCTGGCGGCCCTCTTCAACATTGTTACCGTCCAGACGGACAACCAGGGGCTTAGTGGCCTTATCCCCCAGCACTTCCAGGGCCTTAACGATGCCGTTAGCTACAGCGTCGCAGGCAGTGATACCACCGAACACATTGACGAAAACAGACTTAACCTGCTCGTCATTGAGAATAATATCTAGGCCAGCAGTCATAACCTCAGCGGAGGCACCACCACCAATATCAAGGAAGTTAGCGGGCTTAACCTTGCCGTGCTTCTCACCAGCGTAAGCAACAACGTCCAGGGTAGACATGACCAGGCCTGCACCGTTACCGATTACGCCTACCTGGCCATCTAGCTTGACGTAGTTGAGGCCGTGCTCCTTTGCCTGGGCTTCTAGGGGGTTCTCGGCTGACTTATCCACCAGCGCCTGGTGATCAGGCTGGCGGAACCCAGCATTGCTGTCCAAGGAGACCTTACCGTCTAAGGCCAGGATCTTGCCGTCACTGGTCTTCACCAGCGGGTTAACCTCAACCAGGGTGGCATCTTCCTTCTTATAAACCTCACCGAGCTTAACCAGCACCGCCGCGACGTCCTTGCCTGTGCCCTCAGCGAAGCCAGCAGCCTCAACAATTTCAGCGGCCTTTTCGGCGGTGATACCTTCCAGGGGGTTGACCTCGACTTTAGCCAGGGCCTCGGGGCGCTCAGCAGCTAGGGTTTCGATGTCCATACCGCCCTCAGTAGAGCACATGGCCAGGTAGGAGCGGTTAGTGCGGTCAAGCAGCATGGAGAAGTAGTATTCTTCAGCGATGTCAGCGCCCTGGGCTACCATCACGCGGCGAACAGTGTGGCCCTTAATGTCCATGCCCAGAATCTGCTGGGCGTACTCGTAGGCCTCGTCGGCGGTCTTGGCGACCTTCACGCCGCCTGCCTTACCGCGCCCGCCCACCTTAACCTGGGCCTTGATAACGGTGACGCCACCGATTTTCTCAGCTGCCGCCTTTGCTTCTTCGGGGGTGGTAGCTACGATGCCCTGGAGCACGGGCACGCCGTGCTTCTCAAAGATATCGCGTGCCTGGTATTCAAACAGGTCCACAGGGATTCCTTCTTCGCCGAAATGATGCCAGAAAGCGGTGCTTCCAGCGTTTACATGTACGAAGTTCAGTGCCCGACCCCGTTACGAGAGCTAGAGCACACAAAGCTTCTTGACAAAACTTTATCGCACTTGCCTACAGGGGTGCGACCTTTTTCCCTGCAAACGAAACAAACCTACCAGTTATGACGAGCGCTCCCCCGCTACACCTATTTAGCTTTCTCGCAGGCATCCAGAATATTCAGCAGAAAAGGGGCAGTATCAGAGGCACGAGGAACCATCAGATACTCCAACTCATCAATCCGCCAGAGCATAATACGAGCCTTAGCCACGGTACAGGACAGGGCCTTGCCCGGGTCAAAGAAATCCGGTGGGAAGTCAAAGTGCACAACTTCATCAATCACATCTGCTGCCGCCACGCCGCTCAAGTTCACCACGGCACGGTTAACCGACACATCCAGCACCAGACCCTCATCAGACCCCAGTGCCGCAGCCAGTGCCCGGCCCAGCTTAACAGCATCCACCTTTGTTACCACCAGGTAGACGCCTTCTTCAACATACAGGCAGGCTACAACCTGCCGAGTGCCATAGAGCAGATGCAGGGCAGTTGCATCGCCTGTGACTTGCCCGCGCGCAGCCGGTAGAACGACACCCAATACCTTTTCAATACGGCGGGCAACAGAAGTAGTAGGGTCAATTTCGATACGGAAAAGCGATAGGTCAGAGTTTTCTCGAAGCTGTACACGAGTATCGGTCATCTCATCCATTGCCGTCACGAATTCTTCGGGTACGGTGGGAAGAGTCATAAGGTGTTCCACAGGTGTCCTTGACTGGATCGGGCAGAAAAAACCCGGCACCACATCTCATAGTGCCAGGCCCCTCTCATCTTAGCTGGTTTTTTTAGTCAACGGTGCGTAGCGCAACAAAAGACGCTTTTCTTCATGAGCAAAACGCACCTTAGCCACAGTCTTATCACCAGCACCCTCAACCGCAGTCACCCGGCCCTCACCAAAGCTAGCATGCTCAACCCTGTCACCCACCGCCAGCGCCGGAATTTCCTTATTCTGCTGCACACGAGAAACAGTACGGGCTGCTGCCTTCAGCCCATAAGTGGCTGAGCCGTTCACCTCACTGGTAGAAGGCTCACGGGCGCCCCGCCTTGCCGGTTCATCAAAACGGCTCGAATAGGTAGAAGAGCCATACGATGAGCTGCCGCCGGTGCGTCCACCAGCCCAGCCCCCGCGTCCGCCCGCATAAGCGCCCCCATAGCCGCCACCAGAATAACCGCTAAAAGAAGACCCCGTGCGCTTCCAGTCAATCAGCTCCTCAGGGATTTCTTCCAGGAAGGGCGAAGGCGGGTTGAACTGGCTCTGGCCCCACATGGAACGGTTCTCCGCACGCGTCAAGTAAAGGCGTTCCATAGCGCGAGTCAAACCCACATAGGCCAGACGGCGCTCCTCACTCATCTCAGAATCATCGGTCAAAGCCCTCTGGTGAGGGAAGAGGCCGTGCTCCATACCGGTTAAGAAAACCACAGGGAACTCCAGACCCTTAGCGGTATGTAAGGTCATAAGAGTAATGACGCCCTGGGAGCGGGCCTCTGCAACCTCAGCAGCAATCTGGGCAGCAGACGGCCCGCCCGCCTGCTCAGCCTTAGGCTTATTAGGTATCTGGTCAGCATCAGCAACTAGGGCAACATGCTCCAGGAAGTCTTCTAGGCTGGCCCCGGCGTTATCACTTTCGAACTCGCGCACAGCGTCCACCAGCTCTGAGAGGTTTTCTACCCGGGATTCGTCCTGAATGTCCTTAGACTCCCGCAGGGCGGCCAGGTAGCCGGTCTGCTCTAGCACAGCCTCCAGGCAGGTGGCCGCTGACTCGGTGGCAGCTAGTTGCGCCAAATCATCTATCATCTGGGCAAAGGCCGTCATCTTTTTGACAGCCGCCGCACCCAGCCCAGGCACTTCACTACCCTGGCGCAGGGCAGCCATGAAGGAGATACCGCTAGCGCGGGCATGGTCGGCAACCACACTCTCAGATTTAGCACCGATACCGCGCTTAGGTTCATTGAGTATACGGCGGACGTTAATATCATCATCGGGGTTAACCAGCACGCGCAGGTAGGCCAGGGCGTCCTTAATTTCTTTGCGCTCATAAAAGCGGGTGCCACCCACCACCCGGTAGGGTAAGCCCACCCGCATGAGCATTTCTTCAAGGGTGCGAGACTGGGCGTTGGTGCGGTAGAAGATAGCCACATCACCCGGTGCAGTACCGTGCTCATCACGCAGCCGGTCAATTTCCTGGGCAATATAGCGGGCCTCGGCGTGCTCAGATTCTGCCACGTAACCGGTAATTTTGGCGCCGTCCCCGCTGGCTGTCCAGAGTTTTTTGGGGCGGCGGCCCGGGTTACGCTCAATCACGGCGTTAGCCGCTGAAAGAATATTCTGGGTCGAGCGGTAGTTTTGCTCCAAAAGAATAGTGTGGGCGGCCGGGTAGTCTTCCTCAAAATCGGTGATATTGCGGATGTCAGCCCCACGGAAGGCGTAGATGGACTGGTCAGAGTCGCCCACCACCGTCAGCTCAGCCGGCGGGTAGGCATCGGGGTAGGGGCCCTGGTCGGTGGGGTCTGCCACAGAGCGCAAGGACGCCGCGCCCCCCACCAGTTGCCGCACCAGCTGGTACTGGGCATGGTTGGTGTCCTGATACTCATCGACCAGGATATGGCGGAAGCGACGGCGGTAGTAATCAGCTACCTGCGGGTGATTCTTGAGAAGAATGACTGTCTCAAAGATAAGATCATCGAAGTCCAGGGAGTTAGCAGCCCGCAGGCGCTCAGTGTACGCCGTATAGACCTTAGAAATCACACCCTCCCAGGGGTCGGTGGGGCTAGTCTCAGCAGCGAACTGCTGGGCGCTCACCAGCTCATTTTTAAGGTTAGAGATACGGTTGCCCACCACCTTGGCGGTGAACTTCTTAGTATCAAGGTTCATCTGCTTAATAATGAGCGTCAGCAGACGCTGAGAATCAGCCGAGTCGTAAATCGAGAACGTTGATTTGAGCCCTAAGGCCTGAGCTTCACGGCGCAGCACCCGCACGCAGAAGGAGTGGAAGGTTGAAATCCACATGCTCTGGGCCCGCGGCCCCACCAGAGCGGTGATACGCTCTCGCATCTCAGCGGCTGCCTTATTGGTGAAGGTAATCGCCAAAATCTGCCCCTGGTGGGCGCGGCCAGTAGCCAACAGGTAGGCGATGCGGTGGGTGAGCACACGGGTCTTGCCAGACCCGGCCCCGGCCACAATCAGTAAGGGGCTGCCGGCATGTTTCACAGCCTCAGCTTGGTGCTCGTTCAGACCGGCCACCAGCGTCTCGGGGCTGACGCTGGGGGTAGGGCGGGCGTCCTCAAAGGCAGGCATAAACCCGCCCACCTGGTAGGCGGGGGGCAGGAACTCTTCAGCGGGGGGCGCCGCATCGTAGTAGGGGTCAAAAGGAGGTTCCTCCACGAGGGGCTGGCCCTCTGGTGCCCCTGGGCGCTTGGGTGCGGGGGCAGGCATAAAATCGTCGTCATCAAACATAGAAGAACCTTCCAAAAATCAACCGTCAACACCCCATTTTAGGCGAGGAGGCCAGGGCCTACACCCGATTGAGCTGACAGATAAGATAGTCAGCATGGGTCTTTCAAAAGGTCAGAAGAAACGCCTCTACGGCGAGCACACGCAGGCGCACTCCCCTGCCCAGTCCACCTCTAGCAGGGGGCGGACGTCCGCGCCCCGGAACTCATGCTGAGTTTTGATGCCCAGCATCTGCAGTCTGTGGCAGCAGGCCTGGGTGTGGAGGGTTTGCAGGCTTACCAGGTGCTTCACCGTTCAACGGGCCTGATTTTGCCTCTAATTTTTGCTTTTACCTGGTGGAACATGGTGCGTGCTGCACGGTTTGAGCTGCTGGTGGGCAGGCTGATGCTGACTCTGCCGGTGGCCTATGCCCTGGTTTTTATTGCTGGTGGGTTTGCTCTTGATCTGGCTTTAGCTGATCCTTTGGGGGGCTACTGGGCTGGCTTCTTTCTTGATGACGGCCCGCTGGCTGCTTTTTATTCTGTGTTTGGTGCAGCTAGGCTATCTGGCCTTACGGCTGGTGAGAGGTAAGGTGAGTGCTTTTAGCCGTGGTGAGTTGCCGGGGCAGAGTGGGGTGTCATCGTAGTGGGTTGAATCGAATATTTCATAGTGTAGACTAGTGGGATTGCGCCCTCGTAGCTCAGGGGATAGAGCACCGCTCTCCTAAAGCGGGTGTCGGACGTTCGAATCGTCTCGGGGGCACAAAAAAGAGAGAGTATGCCATTATGCGCTAAGCGCAGGCATACTCTCTCTTTTTTGTGCCCGGCGTTAAAAATTCGGCCACCAGGCCGGATTTAGCCGGTTCTCTTTTCTCTGCCATTATGCGCTAAGCGCGGGCATACTCTCTCTTTTTATTGGTGGGGTGGGGTGGGGTGTGATTTTTCTTTGGCGCGGTAGGCCAGGTGGGAGATGATGAGGCCAAGGACGATGCCGATACCGCCGGTGATGGATACCCACATGGCGGCATGGCCTAGGAAGAGGGAGATGATGAGGCCAAGGATGATGCCGGGTACGGCTCCGGCGACCATGCCGATGGCCATGTAGGTGAATTCTTGGTCTGAGGAGCTGGTGGGGTTTTGGATGTGGGGGCTGCTTAACTTCTGCGACATAGTTTCAATCCTAACGGTGCCCTGGGCTGGGGAGGCGAAGGGAGGGCATAAAAAATGCGCCCCAGCTGGTCGTCTGGTGCGCATATGTAAACGTAGTGTTCACAGGGGTTCCATACCGTGTTGTGTGTGGTAGGAATTGTAGTTTTCACTCTTCAGCAGGATCTGACCAGCTGCTGGTGAGTGTCACCGGCTTGGGGCGGGGTTTGGTTGCCTTGGGCCGTGTGAGAAGTTTTAGAAGCCTACGGTGTAGAAGCCGTCGACGGGCATGAAGCCGCCACCGTCAACAGAGGTCAGCTGGGTGCCCTGTGAGGGGTTGAGAGCTGAGATCATCTGGCCGTTGCCGACGTAGATGCCTACGTGTGCATAGCCGTTGGTGAAGACGATGTCACCGGGCTGGGGGTTTGAGGTGGGGGTCAGCTCTGCTGCCATGGCGTAGGTGTAGGCGGTCAGGTTGATGCCAGCCTGTGCGTAGACGTAGGAGACGAAGCCAGAGCAGTCCCAGCCCTTGTAGGCCTTGCCGCCCCAGATGTAGGCGCCGCCGATGCCGTCGTAGGCGCCTGCCAGTACGGCTTCACGGGCGTTTGAGAGGTTAACGTTGGCGGGAACTTCAGCGGTGATGGTTGCCTGGGGAGTGACAGCTGCGGGGGCTTCAACTGCGGTGTTTTCAACGACAGCGGTTTCGATGGTGGTGGCAGCTTCGGTACCCCAGGTGGTGTAAGAGTATGCTGCTAGAGCGGGTGCTGCGTTGGCGGGTGCTGATACTTCAGCCACTGCGAATGCGTTTGCAGGTGCAACGGTTGCGGCGAGCATGGCGCCTGATGCTGCGACGATACCTGCGGTACGGGTGATGTTTGACTTAGCCATGAGTGTTTTCCTCCATTGCCGAACGAGGTGAGCTGTCGGGTTCGAGCATGAAGTTCGCTCGGTCGCAGTGTTTGCGACTTTACCCCTAGGGCTCTCGGTGGAGAGCCCGGTAAGGTGGGTCCCCCGCTTCTGCCGTGATTCTATTGTGTTTGTTTCCTGTGAACAGTGGCAGAACTAGGCGGTTCTGTTCGCAGGGTGCTAATCCGACCAGTGACGAGCACGGAACAGAACATTACACAGGCTCTCTTGGTTTGTCACGTTTTGGTCACGATTTCGCCGCAAGAGCCCAAAACTAGAAAGTAGGGTGATTGTTTTGTGGGATGGTCAGGACGCACCCAATAAGGGCAAGATTCCCCTGTGGATAGGCCTTTGACTAGGCAAAATAGAGACTCTTCGCCGTCATGCAAGAAGGTTTTCACCCTTCTTTACCACCAAGGTTTTGTCAGTCTCCCTTTAACTGAGAAGCCCACCACTTAAGGACCTTTCGCTCTGCAAGCCCTTCCCAAAACATCACGATTTAGCAACAAAAAGGGTCCAACAACAGGCGAACCCCCTTATTTGTTACCGAAATGTTATCTTTTGACGATGATTGCCTCGGCAACCTCGGCGCTTAAGGTGAGCGATTCGTCCTCACCATCAGCATGAACCAGCACCGAACCGTCCCTGTTCCCCACAATTGATACCGTTGCCCCATAGACAATTCCCGCATCCGCCAAAAGCCTCAACAACTGCACATCCGTTTGAATAAATTCAGGCAGACGAGAGACTGTAAAGCGGTCATCTTCAGAGGAGTCACGGCCCGCAATAGACATAGTAACCGTGCGCCCATCATTCTCTTGACTCTCAGCCCCCAACTCTTCCAAGCCCGGAATAGCATTCCCATAAGGGGAGAACTTAGGTTCGTTCAGCAGTTCCAGCAGTCGGCGCTCCACCCGCTCACTCATCACATGCTCCCAGCGGCAAGCCTCCTCATGGATATACTCCAAATCAAGACCGATAACATCAGCTAAAAGACGCTCAGCCAGGCGATGTTTACGCATTACTTCCACCGCTTTCTGGCGGCCTTCGTCCGTCAGCTGCAAAGAACGATCGCTAGCCACAGTCAGCAGACCATGCCGCTCCATCCGCGCTACAGTCTGAGAAACAGTTGGCCCCGAATGTTCAAGACGTTCTGCGATGCGAGCTCGCATGGGAACAATATTCTCTTCCTCAAGTTCCAGCACGGTGCGTAGATACATTTCAGTGGTATCAATGAGGTCAGTCATGCCTTCTCGAATCTCCTTGGGCCTGCCCCGCGATAATGGGCTATAGGTGCAGCAGTGTTACCCTTAATTGTATGCGTTCACACCCGGCATAGCCCCTTTGATTCTGCCTTCGCTCACTGGTGTGTTCCCACCTACATTTGACTTGTTCCACCTCACTTTTTCAAATTTATGCCCCATTTTTTGGCGGTTGCGGGGTTTGGTCAGCCCCACTGGCAGGCTCAGGTTGCACAATAGAAAGAGCAGGACGCCAGCGGCACCTTATTTCCCTCACATCAACGCATAGCCGCCCCGGTTGACCTCCTGCTCATGTCTAGGAGTTATTCAGTGACCAACTTTCCCGTGATTCCCGCCGAGATGCTACCTGCCGATGGCCGCTTCGGCGCAGGCCCTTCTAAGGTACGCCCCGAGCAGGTTGCCGCAATTTCTGCCGCCGCAACTACTTTGATGGGCACCTCTCACCGTCAGGCACCGGTCAAAAACCTGGTAGGTGAGATCCGCGAGGGTCTACGCACTTTCTATTCTGCCCCCGATGGCTACGAGGTAGTTCTGGGCAACGGTGGCGCCACCGCTTTCTGGGACGCCGCAACTTTCGGTCTGGTAGAGAACAAGGCCCAGCACCTAACCTTTGGTGAATTTGGCTCTAAGTTTGCTTCTGCCACCAAGGCTGCCCCCTTCCTGGCTGAGTCCACCATCATCTCTTCTGAGGCTGGCACCCGCCCCGAGGCACGTGCAGAAGAAGGCGTAGATGTTTACGCCTGGCCCCACAACGAAACCTCAACCGGTGTTTTTGCCCCGGTCACTCGCCCCGCAGGTATCTCAGAGGACGCCCTAGTTCTCATTGACGCCACCAGCGCCGCCGGTGGCCTAGATGTTAACGTGGCTGAATCTGACGTCTACTACTTCTCACCCCAGAAGAACTTTGCTTCTGACGGTGGCCTGTGGCTGGGCCTCTGGTCGCCTGCTGCTATTGAGCGTGCCGAGCGCCTTGGTGCCTCTGACCGTTGGATCCCCGATTCTTTGAACCTGGTGACCGCTATTAACAACTCTCGTCTCAACCAGACCTACAACACCCCGGCGCTGGCTACCATGATCATGCTCAACGAGCAGCTCAAGTGGATGAACGAGCAGGGCGGCCTGTCTTTTGCAGCAGCACGCACCGCTGATTCAGCAGGGCGCATCTACACCTGGGCTGAGGCCTCAGAGTACGCCACCCCCTTCGTCGCTAACCCGGCTGAGCGTTCTAACGTCATTGCCACCATCGATTTTGATGAGAGCATCGACGCCTCTGCTATTGCTAAGGCCCTGCGCGCTAACGGTATCGTAGACACCGAACCCTACCGCAAGCTAGGGCGCAACCAGCTACGTATCGCCACCTTTACCGCCATTGACCCTGAGGACATCTCAGCCCTGCTAGGCTGCATCGACTACGTCGTCGAAAAGCTCAAGTAGTCCCCCGGTAAAGGCTAAGGACCTCAGTAAAGACTAAGGACGCCGCCCCGCCACTCCCCTGCCCCGCGGCAGAGAAGAGGTGAAGCGGCGTCCTTTTTCTTACCCCCAATGGGGCTCAACCACATAAGTTACTGCACCAGCGGCAGCATGCCACTAGTCCTCAGCAGGTTCACCCTCTTGCGGGCTAGAGTCAGCGCCCTCGTAGTCAGTGTCTTCGTGGTCCTCAGGAAGCACGCGCTCTGCCCAGGGCACCCAGGCAGGTGCAAGCGGGGCATCGTCCCCAGGGAGCAGACCAATTTCGCAGACGGTGGCCACCTTTGAGCGGGGAGCACGCGAGAGGGTAGCAAACCAGAACCAGCCACGGTAGCCCGGCAGGGTGCACTCAAAGAGGTGAGTGGTCAGACGCTCTTCCTCACCCCGCAGATGATGGAGGGAACCAATGGAATGTTCAGGGGCAATATCAGCTAGGCCGGCAAGAGCAACCTCTCGCGCCTCAGCAAGAACAGGATCAACCTTGCTAGTACGGCGGCGGCGAGTAGGCTGGCCCAGGGTGAGCCGGGGCACAGGCTCCTCAGCCTGCTCGGTGGCGGTGGCCTCAAGACCGGGCTGTTCGCAGCTTTCTGCGCTCCAAGCGCCGGGGGCCGTTAGCTCGTCTTTTACCTCTTCAGTCATACCCCTATTAAAGCAGGTCTGCGGGGCCTATGGTCGCCGCGCTCCCCATTGGCGTAATAAGGGCGCTTCTTCAGGTGCCTTTAGCGCTAGCCTTGGTAGCGTAGAAGCATGTCTTCTGAACACACCGAAATTCTAGAGCTACCCTACGGCGGGGCTATTCGGGCGCTGGGAGTGAGCGCCGCCATCCTGATGCTGGTAGGAACCATCTGCGGCGTTACCATGCTCCTGCTCAAATGGGCCACTGGGCAAGCACCCCACTTTTTGAGTGTCACCCCCTTAATTGCTGTGCCCCTGGCTTTTCTAGCACTGGCGGGAGCCTTATTTTTTACTGTGCTTCGCCGCCGAGCCAGCTAAACCCAGGCCACCGGCCTTTAGCTGATGGCGTATTTACTGTGTTTTCCCAACACACCTGATATAAATTCAGCTGAACATACAGTTGCACCCAGCTAGTGCACAGGTAGCGGGAGCACAATTAAAACGTGAATACCAAAGAACCTGAAGCAAAACTGCTGGTCGTCGACGACGAACCTAACATTCTAGAGCTCCTCGCAACCTCCCTGCGTTTTGCGGGCTTTGAGGTTGTCACCGCAGCTAACGGCCGTGAGGCCCTTGAAAAGGCTGAAACTGAGTCACCCGACTTAGCCGTACTTGATGTGATGCTGCCCGATATGGACGGCTTTACCGTCACCCGCAAGCTCCGCAGCTCCGGCCGACTCTTCCCCGTCCTTTTCCTCACTGCAAAGGACGACACCGAAGACAAGGTCACCGGTCTGACCGTAGGCGGCGATGACTACGTCACCAAGCCCTTCAGCCTGGATGAGGTAGTAGCCCGTATCCGTGCTGTTCTGCGCCGAACCCAGCCCCACATCGAAGAAGATTCACGCCTGCGCGTAGACGACTTAGTGCTCGATGACGATGCCCACGAGGTCTTCCGCGGCGACCGTGAAATCGACCTTTCCCCCACCGAGTTCAAGCTCCTGCGCTACCTGATGCTCAACCCCAACCGGGTGCTCTCTAAAGCCCAGATTCTAGATCATGTGTGGGAATACGACTTCAACGGCGACGCCTCCATCGTGGAGTCCTACATCTCTTACCTACGCCGCAAGATTGATAACGATCAGAACCTGCCCCCGCTGATTCACACCAAGCGCGGTGTGGGGTATCTGCTGCGTACCGCCCACAAAAACTAAAGGGGTCACGAGTTTGCGCTCTCGTCTCTCTGTGCACCGGCTGGGTTCGCTCTCCTTGCGAACCCAGCTGGTGCTTTTAACCTCCATGCTGCTAGCTCTGGCTATCTCGGTGATGTCTCTAGTCGCTATTTCAGCGATCCAAGGCAAGATGAAGGACCAACTCGATGATGAGATTACCGCCAGCTATAGCTACCTAGTCACTGCTGTCTACGCTGACCAGCAGCTCTCCCAGACCCAGGGGACCTTCATACCCTATGAAGCATATCTTTTAGATAGCGCAGGAAATATTGTGAGGCCGGTGGCGACCTTGGCTGACGAGTCCTCCTCCCCGGTTATCTCAGGGCTAACTGCTGAGAACGTTAAACGCTATAACAAGACGGCAATAACAGTTCACTCAGCCAGTGGGCACACCGAATGGCGTCTTATCGCCTTCCCTGTAGAGAATACCAGCCAGACCCTGGTCATTGCAGCGCCCCTGACCCAAATCAACCAGACGGTAGCTATCGTGGGTGGTCTCACCATGCTCTTTGGTTTAGCCACCCTGCTGGCTTCTATTGCCCTGACATGGGTGATCGTCACCAGAGCTTTTGAACCTCTTGCCAGGGTGGAGCAGACCGCCGCCCAGATTGCCGCAGGAGACCTCTCCCAGCGCATCGAAAACTACAGCCCCTATAACGAGATAGGTCACCTGACCACCTCGCTCAACACCATGCTCTCGCACATTGAAGAGGCCTTCGACGCTCAAAAACGCTCAGAGGTCAAGATGCGGCGCTTTGTTGGCGATGCCTCACATGAGCTACGCACCCCCCTGGTCTCTATTCGCGGCTACTCTGAGCTCTACCGAATGGGGGGCCTACCCAACGAGGAGGCCGTAGCCCTGGCCATGGATCGTATCGAGTCAGAATCTAAGCGCATGGGTCAGCTGGTAGAAGACCTCTTGACCCTGGCCCGTCTCGATGAGCGCCGGGTAGCTGAAAATGCCCGGGTAGATTTGCTCAAGCTAGCTACGGACGCAGCTAATGACGCCTTCGCCTCAGCCCCCGATCGCACCATCGAGGTAGTGGGGTTAGAGGGCGCCCAGGCCCTTACCGCCCTGGTCTGGGGTGATGAGCAGCGTCTACGCCAGGTGATTGCTAACCTGATGACCAATGCCCTGCGTTACACCCCGGCTGGTTCTCCCATTGAGATTGCGGTCGGCTCAGTCCCCGGTATTGATGGCACCTGGACCTCGGTGCTACAGGTACGAGATCACGGCCCCGGAATTCACGGTGAGGACGCCGAACGCGTCTTTGAGCGCTTCTACCGGGCAGATACCTCCCGCACCCGTGAGACAGGCGGTACCGGCCTGGGGCTGGCTATTGTGGCAGCTATTGTGGGCCAGCATGATGGCACCGTGCGGGTTGAAGAAACCGAAGGGGGCGGGGCAACCTTTACCATCCGCATCCCCCAGTACAGTGACCACACTGGGCCACCTCGACTGACGGCAGAGGAACAAGCCTAGATAAGGCTTTAGGGCCAGATTCACCCCGGTTCACGCACCCTGTGGATAGTAGTGAGAAAGCGTCATGAAAGCGTCATAGGTGCACCCCGCCCTCCTCCCCTTTGATAGGGAAACCCCGCCCTAGCAGCCTAACTGCGCAGGCGGGGTTTTCCACAGCTTCTCTTTTTCTTCCCCCAGCTACAAGCACCCCGTAGGCTCAGAGACATCAGGCACCCATCAGGGAATCCCTGAAACACCCTCTTATTTCCCAAATTCACAAGGAGAGCCTCATGGCCCAGTTCAATGTCGATGCAGACCTCATTGCCAGCAAGTCAGCCCAGGCCCGCGCCCAGGTAGACACCATCGTCTCAGACGTCAATGCCCTCACCGTCTCACTCCAGGACCTTCAGGGCTCCTGGACCGGCGCGGCGTCCGCTAACTTTCAGGGTGTGCTCACTAACTGGCGGGCCACCCAGCGCCAGGTAGAAGAGTCAATTGCCCAGATTAACGAGGCGCTCTCACGCGCCGGTGTGAACTACTCCGAAACCGAAATGGCTAACGCTGCCATGTTTGTCGGCTAGTCTCTAAGCGCGGTGTCCTGGCGGTAGCGGAGCTTCCAGCTACCGCCGGTGAGCACCCAGGTGCTCGACCGAACCACCCGACCGCGTGCGGTGGGAACCTTTGAGACCAGAAGGGCAGAATCTTGCCCTAAGGCAAGGGAAGAGACCAGTTCAGGTTCATCTGTCGTTGCGCAGGCCCTCTCCCGGTAGGCCAGGACGGTTGTCCTATCAATAATCTGCCCGGTCGGCACCACCCAGCTCACCTCAGGGTGCAAGAGTGCCCCCACCAGTTTTTCTGACCCGTATATAGAAGGTTTAAGCATCTGCCTTTCGCAGGCCAGCGCCTCAGACACAGGGTCCACCAGGCTCTCAACGGTGCTAGTTCTCTCAACAAGGCTAGTGTTCTCAACAAAGCTAGTGCTCTCAGCAGGGCTCTCAACACTCTTCTCAACAGCCTCTTGCCCTGTGCCCTTCAAACCAGGGCCTGTCTCTACCGGAGTACCATCACGATAGGCCTGGGCAGCCCGGTTGGCCCGTTCATCAGCAGCCTCGTTAAGGGGGTGGCCGGTGTGCCCTTTCACCCACTCAAAAGAATAGCTCCGGCCCTGAGTAGCCCGGTCAAGGGCCTGCATCAAATCGACGTTGAGCACAGGTTTACCATCGCTTTTCTTCCAGCCCTTTTTCTTCCACCCCGGCATCCATTTGGTGATGGAGTTGATGGTGTACTGGCTATCGCAAATAACATGCAGATGCTGATCTGCTCGGTCTGCGGTTGCTTCGAAAAGGTCAAGCACGGCTTTGAGCTCACCCATATTATTCGTGCCGTGCTCCCAGCCACCAGCAGCCCAGTTATCCTCGTCGATATACCAGGCCCAGCCAGCAGGCCCAGGGTTGCCCAGGGCAGAGCCGTCAGCGGCAGCAACGATTTTTTCTGTCATAGTCCTCAAACCTTAAACTGTTAGGGTGCAGGCGCATTTCATTCTACGCGCCCTCTCACCTGGACCATCACCGCTAGAATGGTCATCATGGTTCACCCTTCAACACCCGATGTCTCAGCGAGCGCCCAGCTCACTCTTTTCTGCATGCCCGCAGAGACACTCCGCTCAGGTCATGGGGTGAGCTGGCTGGCCCATGTTGGTTTAGAAGAGCAGGTGAGGGCAGCGGAGTTTAAGAACCCGGACGAGGCCCTGGCCTTTGCAGCCCAACACACCTTAATGCGGTGTATGGCAGCGGCCTTGCTGGATGTGAAGGCGAACTTAGCGGCAGAGATTGAGGTTGATCGCACCTGTTCCCTGTGTGAGAGCGGGCAGTTGCACGGTAAGCCCCGCATTGAGGGGGTCAATCTCAATATGGCCCGGGCTCTAGGGTTAGCGGTGGGAGTCACTGGCCCTACTGGGCTCAGCCTGGGAGTAGATGTGATGACCGTACGCGGCAGCTACTACGACAGCTTTGACTCTATTGCTCTAGCCGATTACGAAAAGCGGGTGGTGGCGTCCTTACCCGACCTAGAGGCGGCACTAGCTAGGCACCTTTTCTGGTGTGCTAAGGAGGCGGTGCTGAAAGCTACCGGCTACGGGTTGGCTTTGGAGCCTCGTAAGGTCATGCTTTCTTTGCCTCCGTTGCCCAGCGATTTAGCTCAGGCTCACGGGCTTACCGCTATGGCCTCAGCCCAGCTACCCGGTGAAAGGGAGCCCCGCACCTATTGGGTGACCTGGCAGGTTTTTGAGGGCACCCACCTCTTGGCTGTGGCCAGCGACCAGCCTCATGTTCTTATTAGCCACCGGGTCACAGCACCTTTTATGGTGCGGCGGGTGCTGGCAGTATAAACAGCCCAGAACTGCAGGCAACCTCAAACGACTAGGAACCTCAAGCTATAAAGAGCCCACATCAAGGCCAAGAGCGCGGGCGAAAGTCCCTAGCTTTGTAGCAGTCTCAGCGTGTTCACCGGCCGGAGTGGAATCCTTGACGATACCGGCACCAGCGAAGAGAGTGGCCGTGTGGGGGGCTACTTGGGCACAGCGTAAGACCAGGTACCAGCTGCCCTGCCCGCAGGCGTCCATATACCCTACTAGCCCGCCAAAGAAGCCGCGGTCAAAAGGTTCACACTCTTCAATCAGGTTTCGCGCCAAATCTGTGGGTGTGCCGCAGATGGCGGGGGTAGGGTGAATTGCCCTGGCTGCCTGGAGGGAAGAAACACCTGGCAGTAGTTGCCCGGTCACCGGTGTGCTCAAGTGCCAGAGTTGAGGTGTAGCCAGTAGGGAAGGAACAGGGGGCACATGCAGTTGCACGGTCAGGGCTCCTAGCCGCTGGCGGATGTCACTGACCACTGTGGCGTGTTCTGCCCTGTCTTTAGCCGACCGCAGAAGAGCCTCACCAACGTGGGCGTCATCGGTGCTGCCTGGGGTGGCAGTTCGGGCAGCAGAACCAGCGAGAGGAACCGTCCTCAAAGAGGTGCCCTTGGTGTGTAGTACCAGCTCAGGAGAAGCACCCATGAGGTAGTTGCCGTTAGGTAGCTGGGCACTAAAAACTGTGGCCCGCTCTTGCTGGACCCGCAGAGTATCAAAAAGGTGGGGTAGGTTAAGCTCCTGGTCGTAGCTTATCTGCAGCAGACGGGCCAAGACGACCTTATCGAGCTGGCCCCGGTTCAGAAGCTCCACCGCCTGGGCCACAGAAGCCCGGTAACCCTCATTGTCGAGTCCCACCAGGTGGGAAGGGGCAGGCTGTTCTACTGACTTGAGCACCGGCAGGGGGGTTTCTTCTGCCACCCAACGCTCAGGTACAGCAAGTTGGGCAGGGGCGTGCGGGTCAAAGGGGATGAGCCCCACCACCGCTGAGTTACGGCGCTGGGCTAGGCTCAGGGCGTCCGCCTCGTCTACCGGAGTCAAGGCACCTTCGGCCCGCACTACGGTAGTGCCTTCGGCCAGCATAAAAGGCGAAGGCAAAGCAGACAAATGGGACATTTTACTTTCTTTCACAAACAGTTGAGCAGTGGGGGCAGGGCCCCTTTTACCCTACTCCACCGGCTATAAGAAGCCTAAACGTACAGGGGTCTTTTACTGCTGCCGCTCTAGGAGCATAATCGTCTCGTAGTGGCTGCTGTGGGGGAACATGTCCATCACCTGCCCCTGCAAGGGCTTCATCGAGGGCATCTTCTCAAGGTCTTTGACCAGGGAGCGCAGGTTACAGCTAGAGTAAATCACCTGCTCAATTCCGCTCTTCTCGACCCAGTGGGCAAGGTCTGGCCCTAGCCCCCGCCGGGGCGGGTTAACAATGAGCATCTCAGGTACCTGGCCACTGCTTATAGCGTAGTCAGGGGCGTCCTGGGCGATAAAGGTAAGCCCTTGTAAGCCCTGTTCTGCAACGGTGCGCTGGGCAGAGGCAATAGCCTCAGCACTAATTTCGATACCGGTGACGGTGGCACCTTGGGGCATGACTGCGGCAGCGTGCAGGGCAAAGCCCCCTACCCCGCAGTAAAGATCCCAGAGGCTAGCCGGTGCGGCCTGGCTCACCCAGGTCTGTGCCCGGCGGTAGAGGGCAGCGGCAATAGGGGTATTGGTTTGAAAGAAGCTCTGGGGGCGCAGGTGCAAGGTCATGCCATTGACCTGCATGGGCAAGGTGGTGCGCTCGGTGAGAATGATTTCTTCTTCTCCCTCTACCAGTGCCACGTGTTCTCGCAGCAGGTTCACGCTCACCACAGCTAGCTGGGGTAGTTGCTGGTGCAGCCAGTCCAGGTGCTGTTTGAGGGCAACAATCAGCTTTTTAGAGCGCAGAACAAACCGGATCATGAGCTCACCGGAATCCGAGGCTGTGACAAGAATATTTTTCAGTTCACCCTTGCGCTGCGGAACCTTATAGGGGGTGAGGTTAGCCCCTTGGATGAGCTGGGTCAGGACGGGAATCGCCCGGCTTATGGCAGGTAGGTAGAGCTGGCAGTTGGTCAGGTCTATGCCCTGGCCCTGCCGGTCGAGAATACCGAGAGTAGGGTGCTGGGAGGTGCTACCGACCACCAGTTTGGCCTTGTTGCGGAAGGCTTGGTCAGCGCTGGGTACAGGGTCGAGCCAGTGCAGGGTGCCCCAGGGTTCGAGCAGGGTCTGGGCGTCCTTCTGCTTGCCCGCTAACTGGTGGGGGTAGGGGGTTTCAATCAGGGAGCATGAGCGGCAGAGGCCGGCCTCGAAGTAGTGGCAACGCATAGCTTCACTATTTTACAGCCCGCAGGGGTAGGCGCATAGGAGGGGTGCCTGGTCTGTTAAAACGCGGAACCGGCACCTGCTGGTGCAGGTGCCGGTTGAGGCAAATACTTCAGGGGCTCAAAAGGTTTCAAGCCCTGGAGTAGGGGTGGTTACATCATGCCGCCCATGCCACCCATGTCGGGGGCGGGGGCTGCTGCTGCAGGTTCGGGCTTATCAGCAACGACGGCCTCGGTGGTCAGGAAGAGACCGGCGATGGAGGCAGCGTTCTGCAGGGCAGAGCGGGTTACCTTGACGGGGTCGTTAATACCTGCGGCCATGAGGTCTTCGTACTCGCCGGTAGCAGCGTTCAGGCCGGTACCTGCAGGCAGGTTGCGGACCTTATCGACAACGACGCCAGGCTCCATGCCAGCGTTGAAAGCGATCTGCTTGAGGGGGGCGTCGATAGCGACGCGGACGATGTTAGCACCGGTTGCTTCGTCGCCAGAGAGTTCCAGCTTCTCGAAGGCCTTAACGCCAGCCTGGATCAGGGCGACGCCACCGCCGGGGACGATGCCCTCTTCAACGGCTGCCTTTGCGTTGCGCACGGCGTCCTCGATGCGGTGCTTGCGTTCCTTGAGTTCAACCTCGGTAGCGGCACCAGCCTTGAGCACTGCAACACCGCCAGCTAGCTTGGCCAGGCGCTCCTGCAGCTTCTCGCGGTCGTAGTCAGAGTCTGAGTTGGCGATTTCGCCGCGGATCTGGGCTACGCGGCCTTCGATGGCGTCAGCGTCGCCGGCGCCTTCGATGATGGTGGTTTCGTCCTTGGTGACAACAACCTTGCGGGCCTGGCCGAGCAGGTCGATGGTTGCGGTGTCTAGGGAGAGGCCTACTTCTTCGGTGATGACCTGGCCACCGGTGAGGATGGCAATGTCAGCTAGCTGGGCCTTGCGGCGGTCGCCGAAGCCAGGAGCCTTGACAGCTACAGACTTGATGGAGCCGCGCATCTTGTTGAGCACCAGCAGGGCCAGGGCTTCACCCTCAACGTCTTCAGCGACGATCAGCAGGGGCTTGCCGGACTGCATGACCTTCTCAAGGACGGGTACAAGATCCTTGACGTTAGAGATCTTGGAGCTAACGATCAGGATGTAGGGGTCTTCGAGGACAGCTTCTTGGCGGTCTGCGTCGGTGACGAAGTAGCCTGAGAGGAAGCCCTTATCAAAGCGCATACCCTCGGTCAGTTCCAGGGTCAGGCCGAAGGTGTTGGACTCTTCGACGGTGATGACGCCTTCCTTGCCAACCTTTTCCATGGCCTGGGCGATGAGCTTACCGATTTCGGGGTCGCCTGCTGAGATAGATGCGGTAGCGGCGATTTCTTCTTCGGTTTCAACTTCCTTAGCTGACTCCAGCAGCTCGGCGGTGACAGCTTCTACAGCCTTTTCGATACCGCGCTTGAGGGAGAGGGGGTCAGCACCAGCGGCGACGTTGCGTAGGCCTTCGCGCACGAGGGCCTGGGCGAGGACGGTTGCGGTGGTGGTACCGTCACCGGCGATGTCGTCAGTCTTCTTGGCGACCTCTTTGACCAGTTCTGCACCAATCTTTTCGTAGGGGTCTTCGAGTTCAATTTCCTTGGCGATGGAGACACCGTCGTTGGTGATGGTGGGTGCGCCCCAGGCCTTCTCCAGTACGACGTTGCGACCACGGGGGCCGAGGGTTACCTTCACTGCGTCTGCTAGGGTGTTCAGACCCTTTTCTAGACCGCGGCGTGCCTCTTCATCAAAAGCAATCAGCTTTGCCATATGGCTTTCGCTCCTTCTGGAACATTCGGGTTGAGCGCGATTCTTCGGTGCCCGCGACGGACGGCACACCCCGGTGTGCTGCCATGGGGCAGGTGGGGTGGGCCTCACCAGAGCATCGCTTCAGGTGTTTTACTCAAGAGCGGTTCGGCCGCTAAACCTAGCACATGATTTAGCAGTCGAAGCCTCTGAGTGCTAATACCAATCTTGGCACTTGAGCGGTAGGGGCGCAAACCTATTGTTCCTTCAAGTGAGCCTTAATCGCCCACAGCGCACAAGTCGGGCAGGCGGAACTGTATTGAGTCCTAGCCCAGTTGAGTTCTGGCCCAGCTGAATTCTAGCCCAGCTGGTAGGTGCCTGTAGCTGTCTCGTAGATGTAGTCACCGGTCGGGTCCAGGTAGAAGGTGGCGGTGGCCGGATCGTAGCTGTAGCGCTCGGTAGTAGTGGGTAGGGCGGGGTTAGTGGCTAGTTCCCCTGCCCCGAGGCCTCCACTCGCAGGAGCACTGGCAGGAGCACTGATGGAATCGCTAGCAGGAACACTGGCAGCGTTTGAAGGTGAAGAGGATACCCCGCCCAGGCTAGCGGGGTCAAAGTCGGACCCAAGCACAAGGTAGATCAGGCCGGTCTCTGCCTGGTAGTCCTGGGCGATGGTGGGCAGGCCCAGGGTATCGGCTATCTCATTGGCTTCTGAGGAGGCTCCCGTGGCGAAGTACACCATGGACTCAGCAGCATAAGCCCCGGCCCAGTTAGCGGTAGAGACTACGCTATAGCCTTCTTCTTCAAGGACTGCGGCAGCCTGGGCGGCAGAACCAGAGGGAGCACTAGAGTTATACACTTCAACCTTCACACTGGAAGGGTCAGTGGTGGGGGTAGGCTCTGGGTTAGGGCTTACCTCAGCGGTGGCAGGGGCTGGGGCAGCGGTATCTGGGCTTGTTGCAGCGTCAGGGGCAGCAGTGCGCGGTGAGACCACATACATGAGGCCACCCACCATAAGGGCCAGCACACCGCTGATAATGATGGCCAGTAGCCCAGCGCGAGAGGTTGCCGTATCGACTACGGCACCACGGTAGGCGCCGCGGCGGGCAGTGCTCTCGTCAATATCGTCGAACTCATCGCGGGGGTAGCGGTTCACAGGCGTCCTCATCATCATGGGCGGTGGCGGGCTTTTAGTTACTAGGGTACACGGGCTTACAGGGCGGTACACGGGCTTACAGGGGAAGGCGCCCCTAGGCCTGATCAGGTTAGGGCATCGCGCTTGAGCCGCAACCGACGGGTCAGCGCCGGTTCAGCGGCAATAGCACGCGGGTTATCAATCAGGGCGTTGAGCTGCTGATAGTAAGCCACCGGGGTAAGTCCCAGGGCGCGGGTAATTTCCTGCTCTTTACTGCCCTGGTATTTGAAGCGTTTTTTCTCCAGCGCGAGAATAGCCGCTTCGCTCTCACTCAGCCCTTCATCAGGTTCACTGCTCTCGCTGCTCATCTGCTCCCTCTCGGTGGTCTAGTCTTAGTAGGGAGAATACCTTACCCCGCCCAAGGAGTGCCGTGTCTGCCCGTCCCCTGCATGAAATTATGTCCCCTGACTGGGCCCAAGCTCTAGCCCCCGTCGAACCCCAAATCCGGGTCATGGGCAACTTCCTCAGGGCAGAACACGAGGCAGGACGCCCCACCCTACCCCCAGGCCACGATATCTTCCGGGCCTTCACCTACCCCATGAGCGAGGTCAAGGTACTAGTGATTGGCCAGGACCCCTACCCCACCCCAGGCCATGCCATGGGGCTTAGCTTTTCGGTCCACCCCGCGGTGCGTCCGCTACCTCGTTCCCTACAAAATATCTACAAGGAACTCCAAACCGACACCGGGATAGTACCCCCACCCCATGGGGACCTCACCGCCTGGAGCGCCCAAGGGGTCATGCTCATGAACCGGGTGCTCACCGTCGGGGCAGGCCAAGCAGGGTCCCACCGCAACCTGGGCTGGGAGCACATCACAACCGCCGCTATCGAGGCACTAGCACAGCGGGGCACGCCCCTGGTAGGCCTGCTGTGGGGAGCGGACGCCCGCAAATGCAAGCCCCTACTGGGCGGCTACCCCTGCGTTGAGTCGCCCCACCCCTCACCACTCTCAGCCTCACGAGGTTTCTTCGGTTCCCGGCCCTTCAGCCAGGTCAATGAGCTTCTCATACAGCAAGGGGCGCAACCTGTGGACTGGGCCCTACCCCACTAGCGGTCCCGCTTCTCCTGCTGTTCATTACCCTCCAGAGCCGGGCTAAGATACCGCTGAATGAGGTACTGCATCAGATAGCTACCTAGCACCACACCCGAAGCCATGGAAAGAATAATGGCAATAGCCGCCACCATACCCGGCACACCAGCATCTGAATTAGCCTCCACCGTAAAAAGATAAAGACCACGGAACACCGACAAACCAGGGAGCAAAAAGGTCAAGGCAGGCACATAGAAAATAGACGCCGGAGCATGCAAACGGTAAGCCAAAAAAGTACTCATCAGACCAATCACCAAAGCCGCAAAAGCCGTATTAGCCCGCCCAGCACCGCTACCAAAAATGAACGTATACCCCTGATACACCCAAAAACCGCAGGTAGCGATCAACAAAATCCACAAGAGGGTAGGCCAGCGGGCATGGGTAGTAACCGCAAAAGCCAAAGACGCCAGCATGAAGAAAACATAACTTACCCCCAGGCTGGCACCCACAAACCGGGTCTCATTAATATCAAGCTCACTCACCCCCAGCACCGACAGAGCCGCAACCGCCGAAGCCAAGCCCACCACAATCCCCAAGAAAGACATACCGGTAGACACAAACTTACCCGCCGCAGTGAGCGGAAAGCCGTTAAGGGCGTCCTGCACCGCTGATACCAGCCGGGCAGTCGGCAAGAGCATAATAAGCCCAGCAGTCACAATATGAGGTGCGGAAACATGAAAGCCCACCTGAGAAAAAAGAGAGGCCTCATCCGATATATAGATAGCTGCGAAGGTCACCACACCAGCGCCCGCCGCCAGGTTAAAGAAACCAGGCATCTTCAACTTAGAAATAAGACTGTTCACAAAGTGAATCACCAAGAAAACGATACCGCCCACAGCCCCCGCAGCAAGCGACCCGCCCACAGCTAAAACCAGTGAAAAAGCCGCCACAATATTAGCCAGCATAATCACCATAGGCGAATAAGGCTTCTTAGCAGTATTAATCGTATGCAGGCGACGCTCAGCCCGATGACGCGGCAACCCGCCAGCAGTAATGTCATTAATGAGCTGATAAATATCATCAAGAGCCGCGTAATTCGCTGACCACGACCGCACCACACGCATGACCGTATGGCTAAACCGCTCCTTACTCGCAGAAGACTCCCCCGCCACACTCAGATTGACGGCACGGGTACGATCATCAACCTCATCAATATCTGAAACATAGTTAATAATGACCGACTGGTTAGTGATATCAATTTCAACATCATCCAACCCATAGGCCGCACACACTGCCACAATAGCCGAATCCACATCAACAGTATCGGCCCCATAATGAAACATGGTCTCAGCCAGCCGCAAAGAAAAATTAAGCACCTCACGAGCAGCCTCCTTCTCACGCACATACTCAGCCCGGTGAGCACCAGCAATATTGAAAGGACGCTGAGCCAGGCGGGCGACACCACGCATAGGCTTAGTTAGCGACTGATCCGTGCTCACAAAAGACTTCAAAGAAGAACGCACCCGCGAAGGACGTTTAGAGGCCGGACGGCGCGGGGCAGCCGGAATAGCCACAGTGTGCGGGCCAGAGGTAGAGGGGTAAGAGGCCTGTTGCAGGCCGGTTGGCTCATCGACCCTAGGGGGGTCAAAGGCGCTCGCACCCTGGCCTGATTTTCCCTGGCCCATTTCTCCCTGGCCCAGGTGGGCTAGGCGGTCACGGAGCTGTGGGTCCCGCACCTCGGCTAGGGACACCACCGGCAAGGGCCCCCAACAACCCGGTGCCGTCGAAGAGGAAGGAGCGGCCTGCCCACTGGCGTCCGCGGCCTGCCCACCAGAGTCTGCACCTGGCTCGCTGGCACCCGCACCCTGCCCACCGGCACCCGCACCCTGCCCACCGGCGTCCGTACCCTGGGCAGGGGCCTGAGTCGTTCCCTCACCTTGCCCGCTCGTCGGGTGCTCGCCCGGTGCCACACGCGGCAGGAGGGTGGTTTGCCCAAAAGCCCCTGCGCCAGTATCTTCCTCAGCAGGGGCCAGATCAAAAGCAGAGGCGGAAGGGTAAGCC
Source organism: Rothia sp. 32237D007AR (assembly GCF_053544675.1). Taxonomy (NCBI): domain Bacteria; kingdom Bacillati; phylum Actinomycetota; class Actinomycetes; order Micrococcales; family Micrococcaceae; genus Rothia; species Rothia sp. 32237D007AR. Next base: position 162,400 of record NZ_JBPPUO010000002.1, read on the forward strand.
TTCTGCTGCAAGGGGGTCTTGCTAGGGGTCAAAGGTGTTACTCCTTCCGCCTCTTACGGTGAAAGATGTTCAGGCACAACAAACGCTGCACCTAGTGTGAACCGGGGTCGGTTTAGTAGAAAGGCTGGCCGGTTTTACGCACCCAGAGCTGGCGCATAATCTTCTCAACAGCCTGGTTCCAGGCCTTGTACTTGACCGGTGAAAGCACCTGATCCCAGACACCCACATAGTCGATGACGTCCTTGGTGAAGGAGGTCTTGAAAAGGCCCAAACCGTAGTGGTGGTGGTCCTTGTTCTTGAGCTCGCTCTTAGGCGGGGTGCCGCAGAAGTCGTAGCTCTTAATCTCAAATTCCTTCATCAGGTCGGTCAGGGCAGTCCACTGAACCTGGTGAGAGTCACCGTACTGTTTACGGCGGGGCTTGGAGCCGCCGTCCTTATAGGTGCCCTTCTGGCCGTAGCGAATCACGTACGCGCCTACGGATGGCTCGCCGTCCTCGTAGGTGAAGTAGAGGCGGCCCTGGCCGGCCTCTTCGAAGGTGGTCCAGAAGTCGCGGTAGTAGTCGTAGGAGCGCAAGTGTACGTTGGCATTACCCTGGCCCACGGTGTCCATCAGAGCATACATCTTCTTCATGTTCTCTTCAGTCAGGGGCACCCGCTCCACTTCGCAGCCCTCGCGCAGGGAGCGGCGCACGGCGTTGCGTCCGCGCGATGAGAGGGACTTGAGCACATCGTCTTCGCTCTTGTCGGTATCAAGAATAGCGGTAGAGTCGTTGGGCTGAATGTTCCAGCTCTTCACCAGCCCAGTCTTGGCCATAAAAGCGTTGGCGGAGTCATCTGCAATGATGTCAGGCTCAATCTTGACCGCAAAAACACCCAGCTTTTCACGCTTGATGAAGTTCTTATTGGCCTCAAGAATTGCGGGGATTTCTTCAACAGAGTTCACCCCAGGGCCCTTAATCATGTACCAGATTTTACCCAGGGCAGGCACAGACTTTTCGAGTACCAGGTTGTAGCTGGCAAAGGGTGCTTCTTCACCGTTAATCTCGGTGGTGCCTTCGTAGACCAGGTAGAGGGGCTTCCAGCCGTGCTTGGCCTTCACGGAGGCAAAGGACGCTGACTGCAGCAGGTTGCCGCCGCCGGGGCTGGCGATGACGTGCTCATCCCAGGAGGCGATTTCGGCGTCGGTAGCGAAGCGGGCTGTGAACTGTCGCAAGGTCCCTCTTTTTCTTTTCAATGCGCCCCTAGGCGCGGGAAAGGTTTCAGCTTCCAAGTCTATCGATTGTGGGGCAAGGTGTGCATCCTTTAACAGCGTGAGATGGGCTGTCTTTTGCTGTGGTCTACATCGACAAAGAATTATATGTCGTAGAACCCCAAGTATATAGGGACTAAAAATCAGGGCCGATACAATGAGCCCCTAGTCCAGTATCTAGAGTCCATAACCTAATATCTGCCTGTTTCCCGACTCGTGCCCGGTAACTTTCAATTTCTGTCAAAATCCAGACATCGCCGGCTCCTACCCCACTTTGGGCATGGTCAATATAGGAGATTCCGCTCCCCGCCCCCTCCAAGAACTTGTTGATGAAATCTGCATTCCATTCAAAATTATGCAAAATATAGGGAGGCAGCGAGAGGGAAGAAAGTTTCAACCATCCTTGAAACTTCTCTGCAAGTGTTCGGCGCTGCCTTCCATCCGACAGTTGGGCTATGTGATTTCCCGTTTCGATAACGGCTGTTACCGGAAGAATAAAATGACAGCCAGTCTTCTTCTGCAGGGCTTTAAAATCTTCCGCTACTTCTTGCCTATCTTGGTCTTTGCCCGGAACCATCAGCAAGTTACAAAGAATGGACGTATCAATAAACACAGTCTGTTTCATGCTAAATCCCTAGCAAGTCATTAAGAGCTCTGTAGTCAGGTTGTGGTGTCTCAGTATCTCGAAACTCGTCTGCAACTACAGCCTTCCCTAAGGTTTTGCTTGCAAGAACCTGCTCAAAATCAGGGAAATCTACCAAGGGTTTAAGGAGGGATTTTCCAGTATCCGGGTCCCGATAACAGACGACGATGCTCTCGTTGAGTCGGCCTTCTGCCGCATCTAAGAGAGCCGGGCTATGTGTAGTTACCAAAACCTTGAAATTCGGTCTTTTGCCGCTTTCTTCAACCATGTGAAGTAGCCGGGAAGCTTGGGAAGGATGAACTCCATTTTCCAATTCTTCAATAACGGTCAGCACCCCGCCCTGTACTACCTTATTCTTGTCCCCCAGCTTTTGGACAGTTCCGGCTTTGATATCAAGGCTTTCACTAGCAGGTAATAAAGTAGCGGCTATGGCCAAGAAGCGCAGCAACCCATCGCTCATCTCCCGAGCAGGAGTTTGAAACTCTTTTTCCTGAAGAGCTAGCATTACCTCATTCAGCTCGGTCCTCACAAAATTAATGCCTGTGATACCGTCATCCACAATTTCACCTACCAGCTTCTGGATATGGTCAAAAGTAGTAGGGTCTTGCTTACTCAAAGCTAGCAAGACGGCAGAGATATTTTCACCAGTACGCTCCATATAACGCGGGTGCTCTCGGACGTAATCTCGCATAAGGTAAGGTACCGGGTCGAGATGGAAGACGGAGAGAAGAGCCTCACGTACAGCTGCGGCGCCCTCAACTGCCGAACGAACACCCAGTTCGTCACTGTATTGGAAACGGTCAATGAACTGTGTCAGGACTAGCCGGTTGTCCGCGAAAAGCGTTCTAGGGTTGCAGCCTTGTTTTCCGTTATGGTAGTAAGCCTCAAGGCTACCTGTTCTCTCTTTTTGCCAAGAGTGGGCATTGAACAGCCGCCTTTTTTCTTCCCATACCCTTCCACTGGATGGAAGTGCGGGACCGGTTAACTCTTCACTAAGAATCCTGCACTCGCCCTCATGGCTTACACCAATGGTCAGGCTGTATCTATGGTCTGCCCCATCCATCTCAACTAGGCAGCCCAAGGTAAAAGATTCTTCTCCATGGGGGACTAGACCGACGCTACCACCGCGGATAGCCCCGCCCTCCCGTCTGCGCCCGTCAAGCGCATCATTGATAGACTCACCGCCAGCCAAACGGCTCAGGGCATCTAAAGCGTCCAAAGCATTAGACTTTCCAGTGCTGTTTCGCCCAATCAGGAGAGTTGTATCAGCTATAGGCAGAGTCTGCTCTTCAAAGCCCTTAAATGAGGTCAGATGAAGTTCTTTAAGTTCTGCGGTCGTTCCCATAGAGTTAGTTTACTAGCTGGTTTGAGAATCGCTCAATGAAAAGAAAAAGCCTACCACTTACACGGTGGCAGGCTTTTTCAGAGTAAAACCGAACTACTCGGCGTCGTGGTCGGTCTCGAGGATCTTGACCAGGGTGTCGAGTGCTTCTTCAGCGCCTTCGCCTTCTGCGCGCAGAACGACCTTGTCGCCGTGCTTAGCACCGAGTGACATCAGGGAGAGGATGGAAGCTGCGTCCATTGCCTCGTCTGCGGGCTCGCCTTCAGCGGCGATGGTGACCTCAACAGGGAGGTCGCCTGCTGCTTCAGCGAAAATCGCTGCGGGGCGGGCGTGCAGGCCAACACGGCTTGCGATGGTGGCAATACGTTCTGCCATGGGGTTCTCCTTAATAAAGGGGTGCGGATTTTTGTCCACTACTGAGTCTAAATCAGGGCGCGACGGTTTCGCTCGCGTTAATCACCTATTTTGGTGTGATTTATTCAGAAATAGATTCTTGGCTTAGAGGCCGAGCTCGTCAAGAATCGGCAGGTGCTTGCGAGCTGCTTCCTTAGCTTCTGCAGAGGAAATCTGGTCCAGAGCATCGTTAGCGATCTGTTGTGCCTTTTCAGGGGTCACTGACTTGAGCACGGCAGATACGGCGGCCATGGCACCGGCGTTCATGGAGAGGGTATCTACACCCAGGCCTACCAGCACCACAGCCAGGGCGGGGTCGGCTGCTGCTTCACCGCAGACAGAGACGTACTTTTTCACACCAGACTTCGATGATGCCCGCTTAGCACCTTCAACGGTCAGCTTGATCATCTTCAGCACGGCCGGCTGCCAGGGGTTGTTGAGGTGGGCCAGATCGCCGAGTAGGCGGTCTGCTGCCATGGTGTACTGGGTGAGGTCGTTGGTGCCGATGGAGACGAAGTCTACTTCACCGAGGATTGCCTCAGCGTTGACGGCTGCTGCGGGGGTTTCGACCATGACGCCACGGGTCTTAAGACCAATCTTGTCTACTGTGTTTTTGAAGCGGCGGGCTTCTGAAGTAGTTGAAATCATGGGGGCCATAACCCAGATGTCAGCATCGGTGCTCTCAGCCGCTTCCTTAATGGCCTTGAGCTGGCGTTCAAGCACGCCGGGCACAGCAGTGTCGGTACGGAAACCGCGCACACCCAGGGCGGGGTTTTCTTCTTCCTTGACGTTGAGGAAGGGCAGGGGCTTGTCTGCCCCTGCATCGAGGGTGCGTACAACGATGTGCTGGCCGGGGAAGGCATCGAAGACGGCCTCGTAGCTAGCGGTCTGGGTTTCTACTGAGGGCTCAGCGTCGTGGCCTAGGAAACCAAATTCAGTGCGGAGCAGACCCACACCTTCAGCTTTGAGGCTGGCTGCTTTCTCTGCACTCTTGCCGTCACCAACGTTGGCGTAGAGGGGAACATGGGTGCCATCTGCCATGATGCCGGTGCCGTCAAAGTCAGGTAGTTCCTTGCGGTTGGCGTACTTTTCAGCCAGTTCGCGGTGTTCATCGGTTACCTCGGTCTCGACGGTACCTTCGTTGGAGTCAACATAAACTTTGGTGCCGTTTTCAATCTCGGTGACGCCCTTGGCGGCAACGATGGCAGGTAGGCCAAGCCCGCGAGCCAGAATTGCGGTGTGGGCCTGGGGGCCACCGTCGGAAGTAATCAGGGCGATGACCTGCTGGGGGTCTAGGGTGGCGGTGTCTGCCGGTGCCAGGTCAATAGCTGCCAGGATGAAGGGCTCAGCAGAGGTAGGAATACCGGGGGCCTGCTGGCCGGTAAGTTCGGCAACGATGCGAGCGCGGACGTCGTGGATGTCGGTGACGCGTTCGGCCATGTAGCCGCCTAGGGCTGCCATCTGGTCGGCGAAACCGGTTGCTGCTTCCCAGACTGCTAGTTCGGGGGCTTTGCCCTGCTTTTCGACGAGTTTGATGGCGCTCTTGAGGAGAGCGCGGTCGGTTGCCATCTGTGAGGTGGATTTGAGCACGGCTTTACCGTCGCGGCTAGCGTGTTCGGCGCGTTCCAGTAGACCCTTTTTGACGGCTTCTGCGGCGGCTTTGATGCGTTCGGCGGCCTGTTCGGGGGTTTCGTCAGCTGAGAGTTTCAGGGAAGAGGAGGGAGCTTTGATGGGCTCGGGCATCTGAAGGACTTTGCCGATAACGCGGCCGGCGTAGACGCCGACACCCTGGTAGGTAGTCATAGAGTTTTCCTTCTAAGGGGTTGAAGTGATTAGACGGTTGCCGTGGCCTTACGGCCTGCAAGTGACTTGAGAACAATATACATGAGTGAGCCCACTAGGGTACCTGCGATAACTGCCACAAGGAACATGAGGGGTAAGGGTGCGGTTCTGGTGGGGGTTTAGAGGGTCAGTTTGCGTAGGGTGACTGCTTGGGGGGTGGTTGATTCGAGGGTGGGCACCTGGGTGCCGGGTAGGGAGGCGGCAGCTGAGCCGTGGGCGACAGCCTGTACCAGGCATTCGGGGAGGGTTTTGCCCTGTTCGTGGGCGATGAGGAACCCTGCTAGAGAGCAGTCGCCTGCCCCTACGGTGGAGCGTACTTTGATGGGGGCATGGACGGCGTGCCAGGCACCTTCTGCGGTCACGAGTACGGCTCCTCCCCCGCCCAGGGTGGCCAGGACCATTTCCACGCCGCGGTCAACTAGTTCTTGTGCGGTAGTTGCGGTGAGTTCGGGGCTGGCTTCGAGTTCGTCCGCCATCTCAATTTTGCCGACCAGTTCAGCGAGTTCTTCGGAGTTGGGTTTGATGAGGTTGGGCATGCCATCTAGACCTACGAGGGCGTCGCGTAGGGCTACCCCGGAGGTGTCTACGGCGATGCGGGGGGCTTTGTCGCCCAGGGATTCGCGGATGGAGCGGCCTACTACGGCGTAGTAGTCGGAGGGGACGCCGGCCGGTAGGGATCCTGCTAGTACGAGCCAGGCTGCGCCGATGGTTTCTTTGATCATGAGGCGGGTGAGCTGCTGTTGGGCTACGTCGTTGAGGGGCTCGCCGGGGGCGTTGATTTTGGTGGTGGTGCCGTCGGGTTCGACCACAGTGATGTTGGAGCGGATAGGTACGCCGATGGGCATGTTAACGAAGGGTACTTGGTCTTCTTTGAGGCTGGCTAGTACGGGGTCTTCGTTGTCGCCGGGTAGCACTGCCACGGTTTCGAAGCCGGAGATGTTGAGGGCGCGGGCGATGTTGACGCCTTTTCCGCCGGGGTCTGAGGCGGCGGCGATGGCGCGTTGGACGGCGCCACGTTTGATGGCGTGGGAGAGTTCCACGGTACGGTCCATGCTGGGGTTAGCGGTTAGGGTAACGATCATGCGATAAGCACCTCTACGTTAGATTCTTCAAGCGCTGCCGCGAGTTCACCTTCGGGCGCTTTATCGGTAATGAGAGTGTCGATGTCTTCTAGCCCGGCGAAGCGTACCAGGGCCTCTTGGCCGAATTTGGCTGAGTCGCAGAGGAGCACGACGCGGCGGGCTGATTTGACGATGGCGGTTTTGACGATTGCTTCGTTGGGGCCGGGGGTGGAGAGCCCAAATTCGGCGTCTAGGCCGTTGACGCCGATGAAGGCAATGTCGGGGCGGATGGTTTCGAAGTGGGCGGCGGCGCGGGTGCCGACTGCCGCCCAGGTCATTTTGCGGAGCTGGCCGCCGACCATGTCGAGTACCACCCCGTCAGCTTCAGCGAGTTTCACGGCGATGTGAAGGGCATGGGTGATGATGAGGCGGTCGGCGCCTGATTTGAGGGAGAAGTCTGTGGCGGCGATGCGGTCGGCTAGGATTTCGGTGGTGGTGCCTGCGTCCAGAACTACCGCCCCGGCGTCCGAATCGCTGAGGAGCTCATAGGCGCGCTGGGCGATTCTCTGCTTTTCGGGGGTGTTGAGGTTTTGACGTAGGGCGATAGAGGACTCTACAGAGGTTGATTGCTCTACAGTTACGGCACCGCCGTGCACGCGGCGTAGCTTACCTTCAGCTTCGAGGGCTGCTAGGTCACGGCGGACGGTTTCCATTGTGACTTCGTAGCGTCTAGCGAGGTCTGCGCCGTTGACGCGGCGTGCGGAAGCTACGAGCTTCGCGATTTCGGCGCGTCGTTCTTCAGCGAACATGTCTTTATCACCTTATACAACTGGAAGGTGGGCCGGGTGACCCTATCTACTGTTGATTTTATGTGGGTTCCTGTGGGCACGCAATGTAAACCCCACCATTAGCACTGTTTTTCGGTGCTCTTGTTGGGTTTCCGGGGTGTCCTGAGTAGGGCCAGGGCAAAAACCCAACCGATGGCACAGCCTAGGGTGTTGGCGAGGACGTCCAGGGGTGAGCTGGTACGCCCAGGCATGAAATGCTGGGTGGTTTCGATAGCCAGGGTGCAGGCTAGCCCACCTAGAGGCACAAGCCAGGTTCGGGCCGGGCGCAGCAGCCAGGTAAAGAGTAGACCACCAGGCATAAACATGACCACGTTAGAGAGCCATTCCACCTGTGGGTAGCCGAACCAGCCAGGTAGCCAGCCGCGGGTGTGGCCTTCTACAAGGATGCAGGCTAGGGTCTGCCCCGATTCTCCGGAGTCAACGTGGGTAGGCCAGAGCACAATGATGGCGACCGCTACCACGTACAGCCAGGTAAGAACCCAAAGGACGATGCGCCCCACTAGGGTTTACCTACCAGCAGGGGCTCCTTGGTTTCTACCCAGCGGCTCAGGCCCGGCAAATCTACTTCAAAAGGTTCAGCGTTGGCGATGGTGCCAAATTCTCGGCCGTGTGTAGCGGAGAGGGCGCGGCGAATCAGGGAGCCGTGGGCCACAACAATGACGCGCTGGCCGGGGTAGTCGCGGGCGATTTGGCGCAGTACTTTGATGCTGCGCAGGTAGACGGAGCGTTCGCTTTCAACCCCGCTGTAGTAGGCGTCCGGCTCTTTGCGGGCCGCCACTGGGATGTTCAGCCCTTCGGCTTCGCCGTAGCCGCGTTCTACTAGGTCCTCGTAGGTGCGGGCAGGGCTCAGGCCGAAGGCGGCACCAATAATTTCTGCAGTTTCATAGGCGCGAGAGAGCGGGGATGAGACCACCACGTCGAACTCGAAGCCTCGGGCTTTGAGGGAGGCAGCGGCCTCATGGGCCTGGGCGCGGCCGGTTGCGTTGAGGGGGATGTCGCTGGTGCCTTGCATGAGGTGGGCCTTGTTCCAGTCGGTCTGGCCGTGACGAATCAGCATGATAGAGGAGGCCCGGCGGGCAGGGGCTAGGGGCACTACCTCACCGTTGTGGGGCACTAGCACTTTCTGGCCAGTGCGGGCTGTTTGCAGGCGGGAAATGAGCATACCGTGCACCACGATAATCAGGTTCTGACCAGGGTGGTCAGCTTCAACCTGGTCGAGGGCAGTCTCAACACGGGCCAGGAAGGTATCGAGGGGTTCGATGTCTGCGGTTTCGTTCTCGATGGTTTCCCACAGGGCGGGGTTGTTAGGCGCCCCTTCGAGGTCTTTGAAGGATCGCTCTGCCAGGCCCGGGTAGGAGCCAAGGACGGGCAGGCCCAGCTCGTCGGCGATGATGGCACCGGTTTCTTGGGCGCGGGAAAGAGGGGAGGTGACGACGCCGTGCCAGGTGAAGCCGAGGTGGGCATCCGCCTGTGCCCGGGCGTATTGGAGGACGTTGTGGGCAGCAGCAAGCGCCTGGGCGCGGCCAGTCTCGTTGAGGGGTATATCGCTGGAGCCTTGTAGGCGGTGTACGAGGTTCCAGTCGGTCTGTCCGTGTCGAATAAGTACGCTAGGCATAGGGTTCATTATCCCACGGGAATACGGGGGTTCTATTCAGAGGTAAAATCGATCTCCTCCCCCGAAGGGCCCTGAATATTACTGACAACGCCATTGTTTGGGTTGAAAGTTCTGACGACGCACGCTCTCAACACCATCAACTTGCTCTGTTACTACACGATACTCCCCAGCTTGACCGTTGAGGCTTCTAACCTAGAAGGGCTTAAAGAGTCACCCTCTGACCTTCTAAAAGATCAACACGATCAGCAACCTCTTTATGCGTCAGCCCATGACGCTTCCCTACGTATCTCATGCCACCGCAGTCAGGGCTTTCAACATAAACATAAGAACTACCAGAATAGGACTTAGAACCAGAGGAGCCTACGGCACCCCAGGCGATGGTGCATTCTTTCTCGTAGTTGAAAACCCGGTTAAAAGGCGTAGAGAAGAACACCGTGGCCATACCGTAGAACGCAGGTAAGATAACAACCAATAGGAAAATCCACGCCCGAATAAGCTCACCACGAGTAACAGGCTTTTTAGCTTTCTTCTCAGCTCCGTTTTCTAATGGCTTCTCGCTATTCACTTACATTACTCCTTACACTCTCATCCACTGAGCCCGGCGTCCTCTTCTTAATATGTCGCGGGCACCCCGGTATGAGAGCATAGAACCATGTTTGAACTTCACTCAGCCCCCACCCCTTTTGCCCCTGCTTGTGCCGTCTTTGACTGTGACGGCGTCCTACTCGACTCCGAAACCCTCTGGGGCGAAATCCAGGCCGACATGTTCAAACGCTACCAGGTGCCTCTCACCCCCGATCTCGAGGCCTCCCTGGTCGGTATCTCCGCCGGGGATCTGGCCGACAGGCTAGCAGCCCTCACCCCATTGGCGTCCGAATTCGACGGCTCCCCCGAGGCCTTCCGTGACAGCGTCTACACCACCATCACCACCACCGAATACGATGTCGTCAGCCGCGGCGTCACCCGTATTGACGGTGCCCTCGAAACTATCAAACTGCTCTCAGCCAAGATTCCCGTGGCGGTGGCGTCCAACTCCGGCGGTAAACTACTCACCCAGAAACTTACCGGCTTCGGCTACGCCCCCTACCTGGACACCTGGGTCTCCTTCCACGACGTCGAAAACGGCAAGCCCGCCCCAGATATCTACCGTGAAGCCGTCCGCCGCCTGGGGTTTGCACCAGAGCAGGCCCTCACCGTGGAAGACTCCATCACCGGCATGCGAGCAGCCACCAGTGCGGGCACCAACTGCCTCATATACCAGGCAGAGCCGGACGCCGCCACCCCCACTCCCCTACTGACGGCAGGTATCGGGCGGTTCAGTTCCTTCACCGACCCAGCCTTCCTCGCCCAGCTTGAGGCCTGGGTGGGGCACCTGCCCGACCGCGACCAGAGAAAACCCTAAGCAGAGCGGCAGGCGCTTAAAGCCAGTGAGCGGGGCAGGCAAAGATGCCCACCCCGCTCACCCCGCAGCCTCTCGAACCGCTCTTTATCGGCGCATGACCTTACGGGCCAGCATGTTACCGACCAGCTGGATGAGCTGCACCAGAATAATAATGACGGCGACAACAGACCAGGTGATGACCTCGTTGAAGCGCTGGTAGCCGTCCACCAGGGCGACCTTGCCCAGGCCGCCGCCACCAATGTAACCGGCCATAGCTGACATATCGACCACACCAATCACCAAGAAGGTGTACCCCAAGATCAAGGGGCCAAGTGCCTCAGGAATCATGACGGTGAAGAGAATACGCATCTTAGAAGCGCCCATGGCGCGAGCTGCTTCAATCACACCAGGGTCGATAGAGACCATGTTCTGCTCCACGATACGGGCAATGGCGAAAGTTGCACCAAAGACCATGGCGAAGATAGCAGCATTGACACCCAGGCGGGTGCCAACCACCATCTGAGTTAGCGGCCCTAGAGCTGCCAGCAAGATAATGAAGGGGATGGGCCGTACCACGTTGACCACGACGTTGAGCAGAATGTTAACGAAGCGGTTCGCCAGAATGTTGCCCTGGCGGGTGGTGTACAGCAAGAGGCCAAAGACCAGACCGAGGGCACCGGCTAGCAGCATGGTCAATGAGACCATGTAGAGGGTGTCGCCCAGGGCGGGGATGAGCTTATCGCTGACGAAGGTTGAATCCACGGTTAGCGTACCTCCTGCACGCGAGTAACAGTCTTAAGCTCAGCAACTACAGCATCAAGGCTGGTGACATCACCCAAAAGTTCAAGGGTGAGATTACCGTAGCTCTTGCCCTGTAAGGTTTCTAGGCCACCTTGCACAATGTTGAAGGAGACGTTGCGGGAGCCCAGGTAAGAGAGCACCTTGCCGATGCCTTTATTACCTTCGGCGATTTCGATGTTAATCAGGTAACCCTTGTGGCGGGCCTTGAGTTCGGCTGCTTCGTCCCCTACGGGAAGGGACTTGACGGTGGTACCTACGAAGCGGCGGGCAACCTCGGTTTGTGGGTTGGAGAAGACGTCATAGACCTTGCCTGTTTCGACTACGCGGCCGTTTTCCATGACGGCTACCCGGTCGGCGATGGTTGAGACGACATCCATCTCGTGGGTAATGACGATGACGGTAATGCCCAGCTCGGCGTTGACCTTTTTGAGCAGGTCCAGCACTTCGGCGGTGGTTTCGGGGTCGAGGGCACTGGTGGACTCGTCCGCCAGTAGCAGGGAGGGTGAGGTGGCCAGTGCACGGGCGATACCTACGCGCTGCTTCTGCCCGCCTGAGAGCTGGTCGGGGTAGTTTTTGGCCTTATCTGCCAGCCCTACGAAGTCTAGGAGTTCGGTGACGCGGGCGGCACGCTTGGCCTTGTCCCAGCCTGCAACGATGAGGGGAAATTCGACGTTACCGGCAACGGTGCGGGAGTTCATGAGATTGAACTGCTGGAAGATCATGCCGATGTTGGTGCGTACCTGGCGTAGCTGGGATTCACGTTTGCCAGCGATTTCGAAACCGTCGACGGTGAGTGAACCCTCAGTGATGGATTCTAGGCCGTTGATCAGGCGTACCAGGGTTGATTTGCCGGCACCGGAGTAGCCGATGATAGCAAAGATGTCACCCTTGTTGATGCTGAGGTCTACACCGTTGACGGCGGTGACGGTTTTTTTGCCGACTTTGAACTCTTTGGTCACGTTGTTCAGCACGACCATGGGCTGGGGCCCGGTCGGCTGTAGTGGCTGTTCGGTCATGTCTTCTTCTTCGGTTGGGGGCTTGCTATGGCGGCGGGCTGGCACCGGTGGGTGCCTGCGCTGGTAGCGCGCGGACGCACCTGCTGAGGGTGGGCGCAAAAGCGGCAGCCTGTGCGGGGCTAGAGCTGGCACCGGACGGGGCCGAAGTGTCTAGCCTACCGCAGGTTGGCTGCCGCTGTTGAGGTGCGTGAGCTGGCTCAAAGGTGAACTTTTGCCGAGCTTCTTTAGCCCTTGCGCTTCTGCTCTTCGAGGGTTGCCAGGGTGGAGCGCAGTTCGGGGAGGTCGGTGGTGACTTCAACGGCGGTGCCCTGGGTGTCTTCTTGGACCACTGCCTGCACGGCTTCGGTGTGGTAGAGTTCTACGATTTTCTTGTAGGTCTCGTTGTCGGCGTTATCAGCGGTGGAGACGAAGAGGTTGACGTAGGGGCGGGCTGACTCGTTGGCGGGGTCGTCCTGGGCCAGGGCGGCCTTGGGGTTCAAGCCAGCATCTTTGAGGAAGTCGTTGTTGATGACTGAGCCGTCAACAGATTCGAGGGCGAGCACGGTCTGGGCTGCGTCTACGGGGGTGACGGTGACCTTGGATGCTGCGGTGTCGATATCGTCAACGGTGGGGGTGGTGGTCTCTGAGGTGAAGGAGACCAGGCCGTTAGCTTCAAGCAGTAGCAGGGCGCGGGCTTCGTTGACGGTGTCGTTGGGGACTGCGATTTCAGCACCCTGGGGTAGGGCTGAGATGGAGTCGTGCTTGTTGGAGAACAAGGCCATGGGGTAGATGACGGTGGGGCCTACGATTTGTAGGTTGTCGTTTGCTTCTACGTTGTAGTTGGAGAGGTAGGCGATGTGCTGGAACCAGTTGAGGTCGATTTCGCCGGAGCTCAGGGCAGGGTTGGGCTGGGTGTAGTCGGAGAATTCAACGATTTCGATGTTGATTCCTTCTGCCTTTGCTACTTCAACGAGTTTTTCGTTGGCAGGGTCGGCGCCTACTACGCCAATTTTGACGACGTCGTCGCTGGAGGAAGAGCCGCAGGCTGCAAGACCGAGTGCGAGGGGTACGAGAGCCAAGGTGGCAACAAATTTCTTCACGGCTATGAATCTTTCTGTTGGGGTAGATGATATGTGCGGCCACAGCTCAGCGGCACCGCATCGAGCTCTTGGTGTGCTGATGTGGTTTCTGGCGCCGTGGGTGGCGTCATGTTCTATTAGACCATTGCGGAGCCCCTACACCCTTTTTCTGACCCGTATGACATGTGTGTGACTGCAACAAAAAGTTACGTCTTCATAAAGCGTCATAAATAAGGACGTTTGGGGCAGGGGCTCCTCTGGGTTACTTCATGTGCTTAGCTTCGAGCTTTTCGCGTACTTTACGGCGTAAGTTTTTGCCCAGCATGGAGCGAGGTAGCTCTTCAACTTCGTAGAAGTTCTTCGGCACCTTATAGCGGGTGAGGCGCCCGTAGCAGTGTTCTTTGAGCACTTCTGGGTCGATGGTGTGGCCTTCAGCGGGGATCACAGCTGCGGTGACTATTTCGCTACCGGTGCCATCTGGTAGGCCAACGACTGCGCAGTCTGCTACTGATTCGTGCTGTGTGAGTACGTTTTCCACTTCGGTGGGTGAGACGTTGAAGCCGCTGGTAATAATGACTTCTTTGATGCGGTCAACGATTTCGATGAAGTAGTCGTGGTCTAGGCGCACGATGTCGCCGGTGCGTAGCCAGCCGCCAGGTAGCAGGGTCTTCTTGGTCTCTTCGGCGCGTTTCCAGTAGCCGCTCATCACCTGGGGGCCGCGCACCAGCAGTTCGCCTTCGGCGCCGTCGGGGATGTTGCGGAGGGTTTTGGGGTCGACCACGCGGATGTCGGTTGAGGGGAAGGGCACGCCGATTGACCCGGCCCGGCGGGTTGAATTGAGGGGGTTGCAGGAGACCAGGGGGGAGCATTCTGAGAGGCCGTAGCCTTCAACCAGCATGCCTCCGGTGGCGTTTTCCCATTCGGCGACGAGTTCGGTGGGCAGGTGCATGGCCCCTGATACTGCGTAGCGGATTCCTCTGAGGGAGATGTTGCGCTTTTTGGCTTCTTCGAGCATGCGGCGGTAGACCGGGGGCACGGCGGGCAAGATGGTGGGGGTGGTGCGTTTCATGGCCCGGAAGATGAGGTCCATATCTACGGTGGGGAAGAGCACCAGACGGGCTTTGCAGACGGTTGCGATGGTTTGGCCTAGGGTCATGCCGTAGGCGTGGAAGAGGGGTAGGACGGCGTAGATTACTTCGTTATCGCCGGGTTGGATCCATTCTTCACCCATGCGCCCGTTAGATTCGAGGTTGCGGTGGGTGAGCATGACGCCCTTGGGTAGGCCGGTGGTGCCTGAGGTGTATTGCAGAAGGGCCAGGTCGTGGGCGGTGGGGTGGGGGTGATCAGCGGCAAGTGGGGCGCTTTTGACGAGTTGACGCCAGGGGGTGGTGTGGTGGGCTGTGCCTTCGAGTTTTTCGCGGGATGTTTTGAGGCGGCCGATGGGAAGTTTAAGGGCGGCGCGCAGGGTGATGGGCATCTCTTCGATCATGTTGACCGCGTAGATGTGTTCAGGCCGGATGTCAACGGGCAGGGAGGTGATGTTATCTGCAACCTTGTCCCAGACGATGGCAGCTTTAGCGCCGTGGTCTTCAAACATGTGGCACAGTTCGGTAAAGGTGTAGAGGGGGTTGTGTTCCACAACTACAGCACCTAGACGCAAAATGGCGTAGAAGGCCACGATGTGCTGGGGGCAGTTAGGTAGGACGATGGCTACCCGGTCGCCGTGCTGAATACCGGCTTGGCGTAGGCCTTCAGCTACCCGCAAAATCTGCTCGCCCATTTCGGCGTAGGTGGTGGTGGCGCCAAAGAATTCGAGAGCTATCTTATAGGGGACTGCGCGCACAGCTTCATCCATGAGGTGACTTAGCGATGTCTCAGGTAGCTCAACGTCTTTGTTGCTTTCGGGTAGGTAGTTCTTGGTCCAGGGTCGGTGGGATAGGGGAAAGTCGGGGTCGAGGTGGGGTGAGTTTTCGGCTGACTGCATACACATGATTGTGCCATAGAGGGGTTAGAGCTGACATACTTAGGGGTATGGCTCGACGTGGAAAAGATGATATTAGCCCTGAGGAGTTCCGGGAGCTCATGCGGGAGATTAATAAGCGCATGATTATTGCTGGTCTCATTGTGATTGGGGTTGGTGTGGCGATTATTGGGCTGATGGCCTTAGCGTATGGGCCTCAGCTCTAGACCCTGGCGCTTTACCTACCCTCTGGTTTTATCAGCTTCGCTCTAAGAAAGGGGCACTTCAGTGACTGAATCAGGTAAAAACCGCCGTGATTTTGATGAATGGGAGGCGGTCTTTGAGGACTCTGATCCCACCCGAGTTTTAGACTCGCCTGCCTTCGGGCAGGCTCCTGAAGATAGCCCGACTTCTTCTTTTGAGGACGCCGGGGTATCGGCTACTCGTTATCAGCGCGCCTCCCAGCCTCCTCAGGCGGCCCAACCATCCGCTCCTTTTGCAGCCGGGTGGGGTTCTAGGGCGGCTTCTTCTCCCCATGATCTACGACGGGTTCAGTTCATCCCGGCTTTCTGTGGTGCCCTGGTCGCTTATGCCCTGATTCGGGGTGGTCTTGTTCTGGGTAACACTGTGATGGGGCTTCTAGGAGTCTCTACCTACCCTGGCCTGACCGAGGCCGTGATGGAGGCCTCTGCTCCCTCTACCCGCGCCCAGGCCCTGCCTTGGCTGATTACTGTGGCGCTTCTTCTTGCCCTGGCTTTTGGCTGTGCAGGCTATACAGCCTCACGTATGACGGCCCTGGCCCCCAGTAAGCAGGCGGTGGGGGTCTTTGCGGTGAGCATCTTAGGCACTTTACTGGCCACCTTGCTGACCTGGGTAACGGCACATTTTACACATCCCATCTCGCCCTCCTATGCCCTCCAGCCCTTGCTGACCCCCGATGCAGCTACCGGTGTGCTCACGGCCCTGGCCGCCTGCGTCCTTGCCATGCTCGGCGCCCTCTTGGGGGCGGGGCTGGGTACCCGTTACCATCGGGCTCTTACCGGTGTGCACGCACACCACCAGTAGGGTAGAAAGAGCAGGTCACAGCCACCACACTTGGGCACAGAGAGCACATTTTGGCTGTAAAATATTTCAAGAAGAATACTCAGTCGGGTCACCGCACCACGCAGCGCAACCGACGAGCAGCCGCCACCTGCCGGTGGAGGTCGCCCCAGCACACCAGGTAAGTAGGGAATATGAGCGTAGTACGTGTAGGCATTGTCGATGACCACGAGGTCGTCCGCGAGGGTATGCGGGCAGTTGCAGCCGGCGCCAGTGAAATCGAACTGGTTGCCGCAGCCCCCACCGCAGCTGATCTTCTCGTTGCTCTAGGCCGTAGCCTATCTGACCCCTCGTCCGCTGATTTGGGTAAGCTCAAACGCGACTGCGATGTTGTGCTCCTTGATCTCTCCTTGCAAGATAAGTCCCGCCCCTCAGAAAACGTCGATATTCTGCAGCGTGCCGGTATTAAGGTGCTCATCTTCAGCATCGGTGAGAACCCCGGCCTTATTCGTGAGGCCCTGAAGGCTGGTGCCCTGGGTCTGGTACGCAAATCAGAGCCCCTAGAGCACGCCCTGGCAGAAGCCAAGAACATTGCTGAAGGTAAGGCCGTGGTCACTAAAGAGCTGGCGGCAGCTATTGACGGTGACCACGAGTTCTCCCGCGCTAACCTCTCACCGCGTGAACAAGAAACCCTGCGTCTTTACGCCTCAGGTTTCGCCCAGGTGCAGGTAGCCCGCCGCATGGGTATCAAGCAGTCAGCGGTTAAAACCAATATTGACCGTATCCGCGAAAAGTACGCCCGTGTAGGCCGCCCTGCGCCCACCAAAATTGACCTGCGTATTCGTGCCATCGAAGACGGCCTTGTTGATTCTATGGAAGATACCTCCACCGCAGACCGTAACCTCTAAGACGTAAAGATTTAAGGACGCACCCTGTCTACCACCACCGGCGGCGCTTCCCGGGATCTAGCCCACGCGCTACAACCGTCGCGGGCGGACCGCCTCCGTTCTTTCTCTTTCAAGTCGCTCTCACTCACCACCGGGCAGCAGCGGCTCATGGGGCCGAGCTCCTTCGGCCTCTACTGCACCTTGGAAATCATCTACTCCCTGGTTGCTGTGGGGCTGCTCTGCCAGTCTCTTGCTAATGTCTCTGAGACCCGTGGGGGCGACTCCTACTGGTTTCTAGCGATTTTTCCTTTGCTGACTATCCACGCAGCTCTACTGACCTTCAACGGCATCCGTAAGGAAGTCTCAGCTAAGGTCGTTAGTCTCATGCTGTTTATTGGCTACGGGTCTTATGTTCTGTGGCCTTTTAGTGCAGGGGCTGAGCATTCAGCTATCCCCTGGTCTTGGCTCTTTGGTATCTATGCCATGCTGGTGCCGGTCTTTGAAGAAAGCCCCCGTGCAAGTATTCTTCACTGTCTAGTCTCTCCTGCGCTTCTTGTGGCCAGTTCAATGGCAGCTCATCTGCTCACAGGTGCCCCTCTCAATGGCGTAGACCTTACCATTCGGGTAGCTTATCTCCTTTTCTGCTGTGCCCTGCTGGCTGGGCTGGCCCGCTTTGCCCTCAACGCTGTACGAGAATCAGATAAGACCTACTACGAGACTCTTTCTGCTCAGCTACTACTCAACCGTTCCCGCGACTATTCCAAAGAGCTTCAGGACTTCGACAAGCTGGTGCACGATAATGTCATGGCCGCCCTACTCGATGCCAGCCGTAACCCCGGTGAACTCCCCCAGCGCACCCGCCTCTTGGCCCGCCGTGCTATCGCTGTACTCGAAGAAGAGGCCCTTAAATCTCAGCCCCAGCGCCCTATCACTTTCCAGGCTCTCACCGAGCAGATAGCAGAGGGTGTAGAGCCCTGGAACCAGCGTCTACGTTTTGTCTCTGACTCCGTTGAAAAGCACCCCCTAGCCAGCCCTGACTCTACCCTCCCCTATACTGCGGCTCGGGCCTTTACCCATGCTGTGACCGAGGCGGTTTCTAACTCTGCCCGTCACTCGGGGACTCGCACCACTCAAATCTCGATTCGTACAGAGATGCGCCGCCCTTTCAACTCCACCCGCTCCGATGAGGTACGCCCCTATATTCTTTGTACGATTTCAGATAGGGGTCAGGGGTTTTCTGTCAGTGATATTGATTTCCGTCGCCTGGGTGTGCGTGTATCTATGATCCGTTCCATGGAGGAGGCCGGCGGTAGGGTCACCATCAGCTCGGCTCCGGAAAAGGGCACGAGGGTGGTTGTCCAATGGCCTCATGAGGAACCCAATGCTGGCTAAGTACTACCGTTCCCGTATTCTCACCCTGGTCTTGAGCACTGTTACCCTGCTGATTTTGGGGTCTTTTTTCTTCTGGTACAACCACTACACCATTACCCGTGCCCCGCACTGGGCCATCATTTTAAGCCCCTATGCCCTAGCTGCCTTACCGGTTTTCCTGCCTACTAAACGCTTGGCCCTGCCTGATGTTATGTTGCCTATCATCTTGGTCTTGGCCCTGAACTCGGTCGATACCACCTTGGGCTCTATGAGCCATTCGGTAACTTTCGCTAATCTCTTCTGGCCTCTCATGGCCTATACCCTACTTGCGGTGGGCTTGGTCTTGCGCCGCCATACTTTTTTTGGCTGGCTCTTCTTTATTGGGTTTGTAGTCTTGGTGCTTAGCTGGCACACCAACTATTTTGCTTCCCGCTTGGCCCTTTCTACCGAGTTCGCTATTCCTTCTTTGCTGATGGTAGTCAGTATGGTTGTGCCTCAGCAAATTGAGCAGGCGGTGTCAAAGACCCGGCAGGCCCGCGGTATGCGTATTATCGCCGATGCAGGGCGTGCTGAAGAGACTGATATGGGTGCTATCGCTACCCAGCGTGTGCAAGAAGTGCGCACACTGACCGAAGATATGTTGCACCGTATCGCCTATAACGGTTCACCTGTCACCCGCGCTGAGATGGACGAGTTCCGCTTCACTGAGGCCCAATTGCGCGATACGATTCGCGGCCGCTATATCGTGAATAAGGAGATCCTGGATGCTGCCTGGTTGGCTCGTCAGCGCGGTGTGAAGGTCGATATTTTGGACGAGCGCGGTTCAGCTTTGCCCTCTCGGGTAGCTGCGGCGCTCACCCAGTGCGCGGTGGATCTTTTTGATAACGCCTCAGGCGGTACTATCACGGTGCGGGCTTTCCCCTCTGATGATGATACGGCTGTGATGCTGGTGCATGACGGTAATTCTGAGGGTGAAGACCCTAGTGCTATTGAGATTTCTCAGACCGGTGTGATTGAGCGTTTCTAGGCGTTTCTAGGGCTACCCTTTCCTGGTTTGGGGAGGTTTTGTGGGCGGTGTGAGGGAAGCGTTCCCCCTTGCTGCCCACGCTTTAAGCTCTAGTGTCGCCCTATATGAGGACATACAGGGCCAGCTCACCTCAGCTAGAATTTATAGTAACTTGAGTGCTCTAGCACTAAGTCGGGGGACTTAGTGTTCTGGCGACGTTGGGGGACTGACCCAGATATTTTATAGAAAGCACCTCAAGGGCATAAGGTAACCTACGAGACCTGAACCTACCATGGGCCTAAGGCCCATAGCTTCGGATTTCTTGGGGGAGATAATTCGGATTATACTCCGGGTTTCGTACCTTAACGTTGTGAGGCTCCCACCTATCAGGTGGGAGCCTCACTATGTTAACGCTGCTTCTGCGCTTCTTCTCTCTGCTTACATATCAAGAAGCAGGGCAGGTTCTTCCAGAATTGAAGCCACATCAGCCAAGAATTTAGCTGAAAGATCACCATCAAGCACACGGTGATCGAAAGAACCACCTAGGGTAGTAACCCAGCGGGGAATAACTTCCCCATCGACTACCCAGGGCTTCTGCTTAATAGTGCCAAAGGCGATAATGGCAGCCTCGCCGGGGTTAATGATGGGAGTTCCCGTATCAATACCCAGTGAACCGATATTGGTGATGGTCATGGTGCCCTGCTGCATTTCAGCAGGCTGAGTCTTGCCCTCACGAGCCCTGAGGGTCAGGTCGTTAAGAGCAAGGGCTAGCTCCCGCAGGTTCATGGTGTGGGCGTCCTTGATGTTAGGTACCATCAGCCCACGCGGGGTAGCTGCGGCAATACCCAGGTTCATGAAATGCTTAATCTGAATCTCAGAATCAGTCCAGGTGGCATTGACCTGCGGGGTGCGGGCTGTAGCCCAAATAACGGCCTTAGCCAGAATCAGCAGCGGAGTCACCTTAACGCCCTCAAACTGAGGAGATTTTTTAAGACGCTTAACAAATTCCATGGTGCGGGTAGCGTCCACGTCAACAAAAATTGAGACGTGCGGGGCCTTGAAGGCTGACTCAACCATGGCCTTAGCGGTCGCCTTACGCACACCCTTCACCTTGATCCGCTCGATGCGGTCACCACCAACACCTGCTGGAATCCAGAAGCTGGTCGGATCAGCAGTATCGGTGACGGTGGCCTGCTCAGAGAGGCTCAAGTGAGCTGCATAGTTGAGGAGGTCGCGTTTAGTGACCTGCCCCTGCTCACCGGTGGGGGTGACCTGGGCCAGGTCAATGCCCATATCCTGGGCGGCCTTCCGCACAGGAGGCTTAGCTAGGGGCTGGCGGCGCGGCACCTCACTAGTGCCAGTCTCAGCAGGAAGGTCCTGGTTACCCAGGCGGCGGAGCACACCGCCCATACCATTTTCGCTCAGCAACTTACCTGCGCGGGCTGGCAGGCCGCTCAGTATCTGACGGCGGCTATCGGCAGAGAAAAGAGCAGAAGCCAAAGGGGCATCAGCAGAGGAGCCATGAGAGGCAGCAGAAGGCTGGGTGGGCGTATCAACAGGCGCAGCAGGCGACGGGGTGGCGCTAGTAGCTGCCGAGGCCGCCATCTTCTTACGGGCACGGCGTTTGACGGGGTCAGCCTTAGGGCCAGAACCCACCAGGGCGCTACCCCCGCCCTCTTCCTCAGTGAGAGGCTTATTCGGGGCTGGCTGGGAGGCAGCGTCCGGACGTCCGCCCGCCGCTGTCTCATCTGCCCCCTGGGGAGCGCTTGCAGCACCCTCACCAGCGATTGAAATAATGGGGGTGCCAACCTCAACCGTCTCACCCTCAGCCACCAGCAGCTCTTCCACGGTGCCCTCATAGGGTGAGGGCAGCTCAACGACCGACTTAGCTGTCTCAATTTCAACAAGCACATCGTTGATACCGACAGTATCGCCGGGGGCTACTTTCCAGCTCAGGATTTCTGCCTCAGTGAGGCCTTCGCCCACATCGGGCAGGTTAAACATCTGTGACATGGTATGCCTTTCAGGCCCTAGTAGGCCAAGGAGCGATCGACGGCTTCGAGCAGGCGGTCAATACCGGGCACATGCTCTTCTTCAACACGAGAAACAGGGTAAGGAATATGGTAGCTACCCACACGAATCACCGGAGCCTCCAGGTGGTAGAAGCAACGCTCCGTAATAGCAGCAGCAACATCTGAGCCGATACCACCAAAAGCAGAAGCCTCATGAGCCACCACAAGACGCCCAGTTTTCTGAACCGAAGCCTCAATAGTGGGAACATCCAGAGGTGAAAGCGAGCGTAGATCAATGACCTCGATAGAGTGGCCGTCCTCTCGTGCCGCCTCGGCAGCAGCTAGAGCCACCGGAACCAGCGGGCCGTAGGTGGCAATTGTCAGGTCCTCACCCTCACGCACTACCTGGGCGCTAAAGGGGTCAAAGTTGGTATCTGAAAAATCAACCTCACCCTTCATCCAGTAGCGGCGCTTAGGTTCAAAATAAATCACCGGGTCCGGGTGGGCAATGGCCTTACGCAGCATCCAGTAGGCATCGTGGGGCGATGAAGGAGTGACCACGCGCAGACCCGGGGTGTGGGTAAAGAGCGCCTCAGGGGACTCAGAGTGATGCTCAATCGAACCAATCATGCCACCGTAAGGAATACGCACAGTGACAGGCACCTGGTACTGGCCGTGGGTGCGTCCGTGCATTTTAGAAAGCTGGGAGGTGATCTGGTTAAAGCCGGGGAAAACGAAACCATCGAACTGGATTTCAGGTACGGGCCGGTAGCCGCGCAGGGCCATGCCGATAGAGGTGCCGATAATGCCAGCCTCACCCAAGGGGGTGTCCATGACGCGGGTAGGGCCAAAGGTTTCTTGCAGGCCATCGGTCACGCGGTAGACACCGCCAAGTTTGCCGATGTCCTCGCCCAGGGCCAGCACCTTGCGGTTGGCGGTCATCTCATCGTGCAAGGCCCTGGTAATGGCCTTAGCTAGGGTCAGGGTTTCGGTTGTCTGCTGGGGGTTCTGCTCTGCCATAGGTTAGTCCTCGAAACCGTCGTTGTAGGCGCGGTAGAAGGAGCGGTCGTCCTCAACCTGCTGGTGGGGGGCCACGTAGGCGCGGTCCAGGTAAGTCTCAAAATCTTCAGCTTCACTGGCCAGAACATAAGAGCGCACGCCCTTGACCTGCTCCTGGGTGAAGGTAGCAACCTCCTGGAAGAAAGAATCGTCTGCCTGGCCGGTAGAGCGCAAGTGCGCTTCCAGGCGCGCCATGGGGTCTAGGGGCTCATAAGTGGCCTGGTGATCTTCGGGGCGGTACTTGGTGGGGTCATCCGCTGTGGTGTGGGGGCCCATACGGTAGGTTTCGGCCTCAATGAGCACCGGCCCCTCCCCTGCCCTAATTTTTTCCATGGCGTAGCGGGTGGCAGCGTAGACAGCTAGTACGTCGTTGCCGTCCACGCGCAGGCCCTCAAAGCCGTAGCCTGCGGCGCGGGTTGAGATAGGCACACGAGATTGCACGCTAAAGGGCACAGAAATAGCCCACCGGTTGTTTTGCACAAAGAAAAGGACGGGCGCGTTATAGCTGGCGGCAAAGACCATGGACTCGTGCACATCGCCTTCTGTGCTGGAACCATCACCAAAGTAGACGGCAACAGCAGGTTTCTCGGTATCACCTGCCGGGTCGGTGCCCTGCCCCTGGCCGGTCTGGGCCTGGCCGGTTTCTGCCTGAATCTCAGCGTCAAGGTTCAGGCCCATAGCGTAGCCGGTGGCGTGCAGCACCTGGGCTGCCAGCACCAGGGTGTAGGGGTGCACGTTATGTTTTTTAGCATCCCACCCTAAGGTGGCGGTGCCCCGGAAGAGAGGGGTAATTTCTTCGGGGGTGATGCCGCGCTCTAGCAGAACCCCGTGCTCCCGGTAAGAGGGGAAAATGTAGTCATTGGCGGCAAGGGCACGGGCGGACGCCACCTGGGCCGCCTCCTGGCCGGTGGAGGGAACCCACAAGGCCAGCTGCCCCTGGCGCTGCAGGGAGGTCATTTCCTCACAGAAGCGGCGGGTCAGGGCCATGGTGCGGTACATGTCTTTGAGATCGTCGCCGGTCAGCTCGTCGGCATAGGTGGAGAAGCTGGGGTGAGGGGTAACTTCACCTGCTTCGTTCAGGAGCTGGATACGCTCTGGCGTTCCCCAGCGGTTGGTGGGGGTGTGCGTCTGTGACATGGAGTCTCCGGTCTTGCTCTGTTACTACCTTTGCTTAACCCTACGCCTGCTGCAGGCAGGAAAAGTCTATTTTTAGGCTTTTGAGGGATTAATTGCACCTACCTTTAGGGGTAGGCGGGCAGGTTTTCCCCGCCCGCCTGCGTCCTGCCCTCTTAGCGGGGCTCGGTGGTGCGTTCTTCGAACTCTTCAGCAATTTTAAGCAGGCGGGCGTTAGCTTGGTCCTCACCGATGCTCACCCGCACCCCTTCCCCAGCAAAAGCACGCACAGCCAGGGCATTGGCCTCAGCCAGGGCGGCGAAAGCAGTGGAGTGCTCCCCCAGGGGCAGCCAGACGAAGTTGGCGCGGGTTTCTGGCACCCAGTAGCCCAGGTTCTTCAGCCCGGTAACCATCTTTTCACGCTCAGCAACCAGGTGCTCTACGCGTTCCATGACCTCATCCGTGTGCTCGATAGATGCAATAGCGGCCCGCTCTGCCAGGGCGCTCACCGCAAAGGGGGTGGCACCTACGCGCAGGTGGGCGGTGACCTCAGGGTGGGTGATGGAATAGCCCACGCGCAGACCCGCTAGTCCCTGGGCCTTAGAGAAGGTACGCAAAATAGCGACGTTGGGGTAGTCGGGGTATACATCCAGACCATTGATGGGAGGCTCCTGCCCCTCAGGGATCTCAGAGGCCGCACAGAACTCAAAGTAAGCCTCGTCGATAACCACCAGCACATCACTGGGTACCTTAGCCAGGAAGTTACGCACCTGGCTTTCAGTGACGGCCGGGCCGGTGGGGTTATTGGGGGTGCAGATCAGAATGACGCGGGTCTGGTCAGTTACCGCTGCGGCCATAGCATCAAGGTCGTGGGCACCATTGGGCAGGTTAGGCACCTGAACACTCTTAGCACCGGCAAGGCCCACACAAATCGGGTAAGCCTCAAAAGAGCGCCAGGCATATATCACTTCGTCTTGGACGCCATCGGCGTGGGTCCCTGCGAAAGTAGCCAGAATCTGGGTCAAAGCGCCCAGGCTACCTGCGCCGGTGACAATATCATCAGGGTTAACCCCCAGGTGCTCCCCCAAGGAGGTGCGCAAGGCGGTGGAGAGCGGGTCGGGGTAGCGGTGTACAGTATCGAACTCAGCTAAGATACCAGCCACTGAGGCTACTGGTCCGAAGGGGTTCTCATTGGATGAGAGCTTGTACTGGGTCAGGCCCTCTACCTGCGCCGGGGGCTTGCCTGCGGCGTACTGAGGGAGCTGGGTAAAGACCGGGCGGGGGTTCAGCCCGGAACGCTGTGAACTTGTCATGCCACCCATTCTAGTGGTGAGAGCCATAAAACCTAGGGTTGGGGCGCCCTTCTTTCAGCCAGTGATACACCCAGTCAGTGGTTGCAGGCCTGTATATCTGGTAAAGTTTTCTTTCGTTCGCCCCCAATCAGGGGTGAGAACAAGCCTCCATAGCTCAGGGGTAGAGCATTTCCCTCGTAAAGAAAAGGTCGTCGGTTCAAATCCGACTGGGGGCTCCATATCGAAAATCTCGCATCAAGCGCCGGTTCAGGTGAAGTCGATGCGAGATTTTTTATGCTCCCCCTTCAGCCTGGGGTAGCTGGTGGGCTAGTCCTCCCCCATATGGTTATCAGCCCCATAACCAATCAGGTAAGCCCAAATCCAGGCGGTCACTGCCGCCAAAAAAGGCACCACCAGCAGGTGAGTATCGTTAGCAAAAAGCCAGCGGTAGAAGCCCCAGAGCGCACCTGAAGGAATAAGAAGCAGGGCAAAGAGCAGCAAGAACCCGGCAGAGAAGCCGCCGCCTGGCGTCCTGCGTGTTTGGAAACCAAAGTAATTCTTCACACCACCTATCCTACCGCCGGCCCCGGTCAGCTATCGCAGCAGCCCGTAGTGAGGCGCTGCTTTAGCTCTTGGGTACCTACTAGATCTTGCTACCTACTAGCTCGTGCCACCTACTAGCTTTTGGTGCCCATGGGCCCTGCCGTATCAACGGCCCCGGGCTCTTTCTTCCACCCTGCCCCGAAGTGGCGGTCTTTGAAATGCATAACCGGCACTTCAACCACCAGGTAGATAGCCACACCGGCGGCCACGCCCAGCGGGGCCAGCAGGGCAACCTGTGCTGGGTTGGGTAGCCCGTGCAGGTGGGGTTCTAGGGCTTTGAAGAGCACATCGTGCACCAGGTAGATACTGTAGCTTGAGAGGCCAATGAGCTGTAGGGGGCGCCAGGCCAAGAAACGGTGCACCGCAGCCCCTAGAGGCTGACGCGAGGCAACTAAGCCCCAGAGCATGATGGCAGAAGCAGCCCAGGCCTGGAGGGAATAGCGCACCGTATCGCGGAAGGTATCATCACGAATCACCAAGGTCAGTAGGTAAACCCCCAGGGCGGCGCAGAACACCCAGTTGCGCCCTAGAAGCGGAATGGTGCGTCCGCCCTGGGCCAGGGCACCTGGCCGGTAGTGGCGGCCAGTTATCTTGCGCCCCAACACTATCTCGTCCCTAGCGTAGCGGTGATACCAGAGGGCGGTGAGCATACCGATAGCGATAGCCTCCATGCGGGTATCGGTGCCAAAGTAGATACGGTCGGTACTTGCCCCTGCATCATGGAGCACCCAGCGCGAGAGCGAAGAATAGAGCACCACAGCCACCCCGAGCACGGTCAGGGCCCGCCGGTAGGTTCCCCAGCGCACCAGCACCAGCCAAATCAGGGCAAAGACCAGGTAGAACTGTTCTTCAATCGACAGGGACCACATCACATGCGTACCCGGTAGCACCGTAATCTGCGAGTCTAGGTAGCGCAGGTTAAAGAAGAAGAAAATCTGCCCGAGAAAGTCCAGGGTGTCGACGGCCCCACCCATCGCCCGATATATCAGCGTAGGGATCACAATCGCAAGAATCAGGGGCGGGGCAATCTTGAGCAGGCGGCGAATATAGAAGCCCGCTACGTCAAAGCCACCAGTCTTATCGCGTTCTCGCAAGAGCAGGTAGGTGATGATGAAGCCAGAGATTGCAAAGAAAATCGTGACACCTGACCCACCTGGCACGAAGGTCAGCCCGGCGTGGGAGAAAACCACCAGAAGTACCGCAAAAGCGCGCATTGCGTCAATGTGGGCGTAGCGGTTCATAGCCTAGAAGTCCCCTTCTCATTTCGGTGCGATGTCTAGCGGTGCCCTGAGAAAGCGCGAAGGGGCACCCCACTACCTTACCGGCTCGGGTAGCAAGCGGGCAGGCGCTTTTTAGGGGATAGCTAGACCCTAGAGCTGATGGCACCTGGTGAGGGCGCTGAGATAAGCGATTCTTCCCGGGCGGCATCTAGGTGGGCTTGGGCGTCCTTAAGGTGCTGCTCTACTGTTTCGATTCGGCGGGCGATGGTGGCGGTTGAGACGGTGCTCTCACCGGTGCAGTGCAACATGGCCAGGGCTTCAGCGCAAAGGGCTAGGGAATTGCCGGCCTTGGAGAGGGCCCGGTGCAGGTCGGAGTAGATGCCGGTGGGTGAGGCAGGAATATCATTTGATGCGCTGGGGGCCAGGCGCTGTGCCTCGGCGGCGATGGTGCGGACGCGCGGTAGCAGGTCTGCCAGGTCATTAGCAAGGGGTACGAGCTGGTCGAAGGTAGGACCGGCAGGGATGCGTTCAAGAATCTGGTGGAAACGGTTGAGGCCTCGCACGAAGCGGTCGTGGGTGCGGCGCCAGAGGCCTTTGCCGAGTTCGGCGTCATCCCTGCGATTGTGTAGGAAGTCTTTGATACCCACGGGTGCTCCTTTCACGAGGACTACATGCTTAGGTTACTCTAATATCTGCCCTGGGGTAGGAGGATGGAACGGCACCTTGCCTCGGGCTTCCTTCCTCGCCAGGTCCTTGAGAGGGTGAGCGGTTAAGCAGGTTCGCTCTCTAAGGAGAGCAAGGGCACAAGCGCTAGTATTTTGCTTTAAAGCCACAGCTGTGTAACATTGTAGAAGTGCTTGAGCACAGTTTGGATGGTTGTCCGAGCGGCCGAAGGAGCTGGTCTTGAAAACCAGTAGGCGGCAACCCCGTCTCGTGGGTTCAAATCCCACACCATCCGCCACGAAAACCCGCTTCCGCGAGGAAGCGGGTTTTTTATGCCCTCGCTGAAGCTACCCACTATGGGGCTACCGGGCTAGAGCCAAAAAAGACAGGGACAAGAGACCAAGATACAAAAAGTGGGGCAGGCTTTAACGCCTACCCCACCTCTAGCTATTATATAAGCTCCCGTTAGTAACCGTTGCTGGCCGTTGCACCAATAAATACGACAATAAAGACAAGATAAATAAGGAAGAAAAGTGCGGCGATAATACCCAGGCCCAGACCAATCCAGCCGGTCACCTTACCAGCAGTAGCCTCAACACCGTATGATTCCGCCTTACGGGCCTGGGAAAGAGCCAGGGGGCCGAAGATTAGCCCAAGACCTGAGATGACGATGCCCAGGATGCCAAACAGCAGAGCATTCTGCGAGTGTTTCTGCCCTTCAGGGCTAACAGGGGCCCACTGGCCGTAAGGCTGCTGGGTATAGGTTTCAGTTGAGGAAGGCTGCTGCTGAGCAGGAGCGCTGTAGGAGCCGTGTGTCTGCTCGGAGTTCTGAGAAGGGTTTGGGGTGTTTGGGGTGTAAGACTCTGACATACCTATTTCCTGATGGTGAGGTTTTGGGGTGATACCACTCTAGTTTACCAGTCCACATTTTTAAGCCCCTAGAGTTCGCCTTACTGACCCCTAAGGTTTTGACCCCGGCTACTTTTATGGCTAGTATGGGTAGAGCTGTGTTGCTAGGCCACGTTGACGAGCCTCTGCACAGACTATGGAGACGTGCCAGAGCGGCCGAATGGACTTCACTGCTAATGAAGGGTCGGGGTTAAACTCGACCGGGGGTTCAAATCCCCCCGTCTCCGCTCACAAAGCCCCGGTTGACCTGGTCAACCGGGGTTTTTCTATTCCCCAAATGTCGCAAAATGAGTCAGACGCGCCTCGCCCTCAACCAACTGGCCCCATTCTCCTACCACCTGAAAAACGGTGAGGGACGAGGGGGCATAACCGTAGGAGGCATCCATAAGTGCCTCATAATCTGAATCGGGGCGAGCCAACTGTAGGGCGGCGTCCTGCACACCGGGCAGATGAGCAATCAACATCAGGGACTGCACCCCTGAAGGGGTGCGGTTAATAGCGGTCAGTAGAGCCGAAGCAGGCGCATTATAGAGACGCTCATCAAGGCTAGCGGTAGGAGCTTTCTCCCCCAAAGCATCGGACACCCAAGTTGTGGTCTGCCGCGTCCGCAGGGCCGCTGAGCTCACCAGCATCTCAGGCACCAAACCCTCCTGCTTCAGCCACTGCCCTGCCCGCCGGGCCTGCTCACTGCCGCGGCGGGTCAAGGGCCGGTTGAAATCATCAAGACCCCAATCAGCCTCAGCATGACGCATGATGATGAGGGTGCGGGCATCGTGACGAGGCAAGGCGAAATCGGTCATAGAACCATCCTACTCGGCTCTAGCTGACCCCCAGAAAACTCTTGAGCAGGTAAATGGTCTCCTCCGGCTTCTCAGAATGCACCCAATGCCCAGCCCCCTTAATCACCACCCGGCGCACCCGGGGAAAGAGCTCCTTCATAGGTTCTAAATCAGCATCTGTAATGTAGGGCGATTCGCCACCGGCTATCCACAGGACCGGCTTCTCAAAGGAACCCTCAGCCCCTGGCCAGCCCATAATCTCAGGCAAATGACGGCGCAGCATGGTCAGGTTAGGTTCCCAGGAATTTCCAGCATTGGACATGGTCAAATTCTGCAAAAGAAAAGCCCGAGTACCGGCCACCGGCACGTTAACAGCCAAATCAGCCTCCGCCTGGGAGCGGGTAGTGTACGTATCAATCGGCAGATTCAGCATAGAATCCATAAGAATCTCAAAACTCCCCTTAGAGTCACCGGGAGCAATATCAATGACCACCAGCTTGCTCACCAGGTGCGGGTGCCGCAAAGCCAAGAGCATAGCGATCTTCCCGCCCATCGAGTGCCCCATGAGTACCACAGGCTCACCGGCCCCGAACTCCTCAACAGCTTCAGCCGCCAAATCAGCCATCTGCCGGTAGTCGAAGCTCTCTGTCCAGAAGCTAGCCCCGTGATTCGGCAAATCAACAAGCAGGGTCTGCACGCCCTCCCCCAGGCCTTTAGCGATACGGGTAAAGTTCTTACCCCGCCCCAACAAACCATGCAAAAAGACAGTTTTAAGGGGGCCAGAACCAACGAGCGATGTTTTCAGAGTGGGAACAGTCATGCTATCTACTCTACTACCGCTCACTTACCTGACCCCCAGCAGGTGAGCGGGGGCGTCCGCACACAAAAAGGGGCACCGCTTACCAGGCAGGAGAGCTGGTTGCGGTGCCCGCCCCGGTGCAGGGGCTACGTTGAGGGGGGGGCTGGGTTTAGATGGAGTATTCCGGTGCTGCCCAGACAACAACCTCGGGGTGCTCATAGAAACGGTAGCCCTGACCGCGCACAGTACGCACGGTGTTTGATAGGCGCCCTAGCTTAGAACGCAGACGGCGAATATGCACATCAATAGTGCGCTCGTTGGGGATTTCTTCAGCATCGTGCCAGAGGCTGGTCAGAAGTTCCTCACGGGCTACGGTACGCTGACCATTTTCGACCAGGTAGTTAAGAAGCTCAAACTCTTTGTAGGTGAGGTTCAGCAATTCGCCGTCCAAGTAGACCTCACGACGGGAAAGATCAATCAAGACACCCACAGAGTGAGTGGGCTTGGCGTCCTCGCTACCGTGATGAGCGGACGCAGGGGCCGCCTCCGGCTGGTAGTGCACGGCAGTAGGGTCGCCCAGTGCGTTACGGACGACCTCAAGGTCGCTACCTTGCGCATCAGCAGGAGCCAGAGCCACTGCCGCATAGGATTCAGCGCCAGGAACCTGATCTTGCACATAAGCACGGGTGTCTTGCACGATACGCACCAAAGAAGTTCCCTGCTGGGCAGCAGCTTCTTCACTCAGGCCCACATAAATAACGAAACCACGAGCCTCGTTCTCCTGGGCAGCTACGCGTGGAGGCTCATGCTTATAGGTCATAGGGCGAAGGTTAGCGGGTTGCTGCTTTGCGATACCACGTTGATGACCAGCTGCGCCCTGTTGGCGCTGAGCGGCAGAACGGTTGCGCTGCGAGATGTGAACATACCCCGGTGCACCTGACATTTTGCCTACCTTCTCCCTGTAATGAGTTGAGCAATGAGTGTGTGGTTCCACTAGAGAGCAAACCCTGTGTAGAAGGCCTACTGTCCGCTTTTAATCGTTGTCTGAATGTGTACTTAAAGCAAGTAACAATCGCTTATTTTTTACGTTAATTTGAGTCTAGCCCCTCAATAGGGGCCAGTAAACATGAAAAACCTTACATTCAACAGCATACTTTTTCACCCTAAGAGTCTAAATAAAGCAATATCAGCCCCGATTTTCTGCATATTTTTACCTGATAAAGCAAGTAAATAACTAGAACGTCTAAAAATTATTTGTCAATACCCTCTAGTGAAAAAATCTCACCATGCAATATTTTTCCCGTCAAAGACCACCCCAAACACACTCGTCCGCCCCACAAGAAAGGGAGGCAGCTTACCCACAGGAAAGCCACCCCCTGCACAGCACAACAAGGCGCTACTCAGCCACCCCGTAAAGGCGATCCCCAGCATCACCCAAACCAGGCACAATATAGGCCTTATCATTCAAACGCTCATCCTGAGCCGCCAAGAAAAGATCAACATCCTCAAAGCCCTCAAGACCCTTCTCAAGAGCCTCGATACCCTCAGGGGCACCCAACAGGCACAGGCAGGTCACCTGCTCAGCCCCGCGAGCGCGCAGGAACTTAATCGCCTCAATCAGAGTGCCACCGGTAGCCAGCATAGGGTCAAGCACAAACACCTGACGGCCCGTCAGGTCTGCAGGCAGACGCTCCGCATAAGTGACGATATCCAGGGTTTCTTCATTGCGGGCCATACCCAAGAAACCTACTTCTGCGGTAGGAATCAGGCGGGTCATACCTTCTAGCATGCCCAGCCCAGCGCGCAGAATCGGCACAATCAGGGGGCGGGGGCTCGCAAGGTGCGACCCCATAGTAGTTGCAACAGGGGTCTTGACCTCGCGTGGCTCTACACGAATATCACGGGTAGCTTCGTAGGCTAATAGCGTCACCAGCTCATCAACAAGTTGGCGGAAAATCGGGGACGGAGTGGTCTCATCGCGAAGAACAGTGATTTTGTGGTCTACCAGGGGGTGGTCTAGAACTTTAATACGCATACTTAAAAACTACCACCGGCCCGCAGACCCAAGCCCCACCGGCCCACAGCTACCCCAGCCCTCGACCAGTCACCAACACCACCGCAACGAGCAGAGCAGCAGACCCCCAACCGTATGCGAGCGCTCGCAGACACACCACCAGCACCTAGCCACCGCCCCGCCCTTAACGCTAGGCTTAACCCACACCAGCAGACCAACAGCGAAAGGAGCGCCCCCATGACCACAACCGCTCACCAAACCACAGCCACCACCCAGGACTTCCAGAACGCGCTAGAAACCGTCCTCGACCGCCTAGAGGGAGTAAACGCTATCCTGGCTACCCAGTAGCGCACCCACCCGCCCCCCCTATGCGATATGTGGCCCTATCTGAAGCCCTAGCAGTACACGCCCGCCTAGCACCGGGCCAGCACCTCAAACCCGGTGGGGAGCACCTGCTAGAAAGCGCCCTAGCCCGCCCTGCCACCAGCTACGCAGGGCACGAACTTTACCCCGGTATCTTCAACAAAGCCGCAGCCCTCCTAGAGGCGCTGGTACAGAATCACCCTTTTACGGACGGCAACAAGCGCACCGCCTACACCTGCACCGTCCTGTTCATGTATCTGAATGACTGGGATATTCTCCCCCTAGAGGTGCTTGAAGATAACGAGCAAGCACAGTTTGTTGTTCAGGTAGCAGAGCACTCACTGACCTTTGAGCAGATAGCCCAGCAGCTCGAACAGTGGGCGACACCCCACAGCTCACAGCCCTAGTCCAGCCTGTGCCCGCCCCCCCACTCGTCCGTGCTGACCCTGTTAATCTGGGAACTATGAGCACCACCAGCCAGCAGGCCCCACCGGCCACCCGCGCCCCGTAGCCGTCCACTGACCCCGTAGGCCCAGCAGTATCAGGCACCGCCACCGGCCAACCGCCCCGCCATTTATCCGCGTCCGCCCCAATCTCGAGCACCCGGCCCGCGCTCGCTGACACCCGCCCAGCCCTCGACCAGCACCTCGAAGCCCGGCCCGCAGCAGGGGCACCCGAAGCCCGCCTTAGTGCCGACTTGCTCAACATTTTTTGTCAGATTTTTGTCAAGCAACCTTTTTCGGGCACGAAAAAACCCGCCCCACCTAGCTTTCACTAGGGGAAACGGGTTTTTCTTACTGGCGGTGACGGAGGGATTTGAACCCTCGGTACGGGGTTACCGTACACAACATTTCGAGTGTTGCACCTTCGGCCGCTCGGACACGTCACCAAACTCTGGAAATCTTACCCTAGATACCCTAACCGCTCAACCTCGTCAGGTGCGTAGAAGGAACTGTGCCTTGAATATAGCCGTCGATGGTGAGCATCGCTAGTCTGGCTCCTTCATCAGAGGTGCGCTCGGCCCCGTGGCGGGTTTTATCCATAGAGAGCATAAAAACAGCACCAAAAATAATGACGGAGACACCCTCAATTGAATAATCAGTTCGCACCGTATAGCGGCTACTTAGATTACTGATGAGTTTACGAATAAAACGCATAATATCGGCGCGAATTAGATCGGTAGTAGGTGACCTCTGCTCCCCTGACCGCCAGAGCTCAGAGATCCAGAGCCGGGCGAATCCGGGGTGCTCACCCAGGTAGATATTGGCGACGCGCAGGGCACTTTGTAGAGCTTCGCGGGGGTCCTCGTGTTGGCTTGCCTGCGTCATTTCCGCTAGCAGGAGCTTGGCCCCGTATTGGAGGAGCTGGTCTATCATGGTCTTCTTTGACCCGAAGTTATAGTAAACCGTGCCTTTTGAAACTCCGGCGCGCTCTGCGATGTCTTCCACGGTGGTGGCGGTGGGGCCATCTGCGCTCATGATGTCCATGGCTGCTTGGAAGAGTTTGAGCTGGGTTTTGTTGGTGCGTCCGGGGCGGCGCGAGTTGGCTTCAACTACCGGTGCCTGGTGGGCGTAGACGACCGCTTCTATCTCTTGTTTGGTCACATCTACCCCTTACCTTATTTGAAAAAATACTATTCCTTTTTCAAAGATACAGGATGAGAGGGCGGAGACGCGGCTTTCTGTAGGGCGTTTCAGGGCATCTTCCCACCCCTTAGCGTTGTTTTCTAAAGAAAGTAGTCAGAAGCTCTGCACATTCACCCTCAAGCACCCCGGAATACACCTCCACCCAATGATTGACCTTACGATCACGCAAAACATCATAGACACTACCGGCCGCACCAGTTTTCTCCTCCCAGGCCCCCATCACCACTCTAGGCAGACGGGCCAGCAGAATCGCACCAGCACACATCAAACAGGGTTCTAGGGTAACAACCAGGGTGCAGCCCTCCAACCGCCAGCTCCCCAGATGCTCAGCGGCCTGGCGGATAGCGATAACCTCCGCATGGGCGGTGGGGTCAGCGTCCGCCTCCCGCCGGTTATAGCCGCACCCAATCACCTGACCAGCAGCATCCACCACAAGCGCACCAATAGGAACATCACCACTTGCCAAAGCCAATTTTGCCTGGTCAATAGCCTGACGCATCAAGGCCTCATGGTTCAGATTACGAGGACGGTCAGGCAAAGGTGAGCGGGGCATGGTTCCTTCAGCGTATGTTTAGTGAGTAAGGGCCAGGGCATAAGGCAGGACGCTCGTCGCACCGGCTGCGCGCAGAATACGGGCAAGAACGGTCGTAGACCAGCGAGAATCAATTCTATCGGTAACAACCAGCACCGGCCCCGGGTTAGAGGCCAGGTAGTCAGCAGCCGCCGGGGGCAGACTGTAGGCCCCCAGTACCCCTGCACAACGAAAGACACTGTTACCACCAAAGTGGGCGGGGGCGTCCTTTACCTCAAAGTCACCTAAATCGACCAGGCGCCCGGCTGAGGCGATACCGCGGGCCAGCGATGAGACCAGCTGCGGACGCACCGGCGACGGCAAACCAATCACAGCAGTAGGGCGCTGCTCCCAATCCCATTCGGCCAGCACCTGTAAGCTGGCCCGGCCCAGGTCGGCTGGCACCGGCCCGTCCACAGGCTGCCCATCGGGGCCGGGGACAAAAATCTCACGCAGACGGTTGCCCCAGCCCAGGTCAGTTAGGCGGGCCAGCGCCCGGCCGGTGCTAGCTCGTTCAGCTTCGGCAATTTTGCCGCGCAGGGGCTTGCCAGTTACCTCGTGGGTGGCTTGGGGTGCTAGCTGGTTAAGGCCGGTAGGCCACATGCCGCGCGGTTCGATGGGCACACCCACTCGGGTGAGGGCAGATTCTGCTTGCTCTATCAGGGCAGGGTTGAAGCCGGTAGGGTACCAGGGGCCGGCGCACACGTCGCAGATGCCGCAGGGGCCGGCGGTATGGTCATCTAGTTCGCGGGCGAGGAAGACCATGCGGCAGATGTCGGTGTGCTGGTAAGCCAGCATGGCAGCCTGTTCCTGTTCACGGGCCTGGCGCACCCGGGCGTAGCGCGGTGCATCGTAGGCCCAGGGGGCACCGGTTGCTACCCAGCCGCGGGCACCGCGTTCTACCGCACCCTCGACAGCTAGAACTTTAAGGAGTAGGTCAAGAGATGAGCGTTTAACATCGACCCGGGCCTCAAGGGCAGGCAGGCTCAGCTCTTGCCCCGTGGCGGTTGCTTGGCTAAGGGCAGCTAGGACGGCGCTGGTGTTCTCTTCGGTGGGCATGGAGGCGGTGGCAAAGTAATCCCAGATTTCTGCATCTTCACTACCGGGAAGCAAAAGCACGTCAGCTTTAACGGCGCCGCGCCCGGCTCGGCCTACCTGCTGGTAGTAAGCCACAGCACTCGATGGGGCACCCAGGTGCACCACAAACCCCAGGTCGGGCTTATCAAAGCCCATCCCTAGGGCGCTGGTAGCAATCAGGGCCTTGACCCGGTTTTCTTTAAGAGCGCTCTCGGCTTCTCGGCGTTCATCGGGGTCAGTTTTACCGGTGTAGGCCAGTACCTCATAGCCTGCTGCGCGTAGGGCGGTGGCTGTATCTTCAGCCGCCGAAACGGTCAAGGTATAAACAATGCCAGAGCCTGGCAGGTCGCCTAGGTGGGTGGACAGCCAGCCCAGGCGGTCGCTGGCCGTTGGTAGAGCCAGAACACCCAGGCGTAATGAATCTCGTGAGAGCGGCCCGCGCAGAATAAAAACATCATCAGCTAGGCCCTGCCCCTCTGCTGCTTGTCTGTGAGTGCCAAGCTGTTCGGCGACGTCCTGCACTACCCGCTCGTTAGCGGTTGCGGTAGTAGCTAGCACGGGGACGCCGGTGGGTAGGGCTGCGATGAGGTCACGAATACGGCGGTAGTCGGGGCGGAAGTCGTGGCCCCAATCCGAGATACAGTGGGCCTCGTCAATCACCAGCAGCCCGCAGGTAGCCACCAGTTCAGGGAGCCATTCAGCCCGGAAAGAAGGGTTATTGAGCCGCTCAGGGCCCACCAGCAAAACATCGAGTTCACCGGCTGCTAGCTGGGTGCGCACAGCATCCCACTCAGTCACGTTCGAGGAGTTAACCATCGCTGCCCGCACCCCGGCACGGGTAGCAGCCTGCACCTGGTCGCGCATGAGAGCCAGTAGGGGCGAGACAATCAGGGCAGGGCCGCTACCCCGCTGGCGCAGGAGCAGGGCGGAGAGGAAGTAGACCGCTGATTTGCCCCAGCCGGTGCGCTGGATAACTAGGGCCCGGCGGCGTTCTTGCACCAGAGCTTCAATAGCTTCGAACT
The DNA here is from genome assembly GCF_053544675.1 of Rothia sp. 32237D007AR. Lineage (NCBI taxonomy): Bacteria > Bacillati > Actinomycetota > Actinomycetes > Micrococcales > Micrococcaceae > Rothia > Rothia sp. 32237D007AR. The sequence continues at coordinate 199,056 of NZ_JBPPUO010000002.1, forward strand.
GGCCAGGGTGAAAGGTGGCAGCGGTGCTACCAGTAAGCCGCCCCAGCAGCTCGGTGGCCTCTGTCCGCAGGTTTGTAGCTGGGCGGAGGCCACCGGCAACCGGGTGAGTTCGGTGGGGTGAGGGCACTTCCGTTAGCCCTGGGTCGTACCCAGGTAGGCCTGCTGCTGCTTCCACTGCTGGTAGATCTTGGTCTCACGCATGTAGGCAGAGACGGGGCTCTTCCAGACAAAGATGAGGAAAACGATGGCCAGGGCACCGGCGATAAGGCCGGTCAGATTGCTCCAGTGGAAGTAGAAGAAGAGAGAAAGCAGGCCCAGGAGCAAACCAAGTATCTGGAAGCTGGCAACAATGGTGAGGACGATACGGGCCCAGTTGCGCCCCTTGTTCATCATGATGGTGAAGAAGACCAGCAGAGCAGACCAGATAAGCCCCCAGACCAGGCTCACAATGATTCCAGCAGCCATGATACTGGGCTCCGTGTTGATGTTCATCTCCGCTTCCATAGCTGCGCGCTCTTCAGGGGAAACCATATTGCCAAAGACGGAAAGAATCCCATTCGTTGATGCCTGCTGAATCTCCTGGTAGAAAATAGCAGTAAGAATAGAGCCCAAAAGACCCAGACCAATCATGATGTACATGATGAGGCTAGCGGTCTTCAGGGCCTGAGGGCGCTCAGGGGCGTCCATATGTTCAGGTAGTCCCTGCCCGTAGGCCTGGGCGTAACCCGCATACGCTCCCTGCTGGCTGTAGTAGCCAGGCTGGGTTGCCGAGTAGGCCGGAGGCTGAGCCTGGTTGGGGTAAGCCGGGGGCTGCTGGGGCTGATAGTTGCCGGTGGGGGTGTCGTTACCGGGGTGCTGGCTCACGGTGAGTCCTCCTGGTCAGTAGTTACCTAATGCTTGCTTTAAGCCTACCGGCCGGTGGCCCTGCTCACCAGAGTTTACGCGCTCAGGAAGATGCCACGCGCCCGATCTTTCCTAACAGCTGAGGCCGGGAAGACGCGTCCGCGCATAGAGATATAGACGCCAGGTTGAAGCAAATTGAGAGCAGCCACCGCCGCACCCAGGTTAAAAATGGCATCAGACTGACGCATAGAAGCAGGCTGCATAGCCCCGGTCAGCACCACAACCTTCTCCCCCAGGCGAGCCTGAGCCTCAAGGTAACGGGCTGTCTCGGGCATAGTGTCAGTGCCGCCAGTGGCCAGAACGGTAACAGTTTCTACATTCTTGATAGGCATAGCTTCCTTACACGTCAAATTTAACACTTCAGTGTAACTAGAAATATGCCACACCACTTTTTTAGAATAAAACGTGAGCGTTTAGCTCACCCAAAACACCCCTACCACTAGGAGCAAAACATGAAGCTCTCACCCAAAGTAGCAGCAACCCTCTCAGCAGCTGCACTAGCCCTCTCTATGGCGTCCGTACCTGCCACAGCCGCCGAAAGCACCGACACTGGCAAGGGCACCATCATCAACACTTACCCCGAGGCCCCCGCCCTCAACGCCACTCTGCCCATCGTGGAGACCTACCACAAGAACGATTCCATCAAGGCCAATATCCTCAACGCTCGCCCCGTCTGCAACGCTTGGGAAGACTACCGCACCGTGGTCTACAAGGTCACCGACAACTTCACCCCCGTCGGCACCATCTCAACCACCAACAAGACCTCAGCCCCGGTCAGCCTAACCCAAAACCTCTCCAAGACCCAGACCGTCACCATGACAGTCAACGGCTCCCAAACCCAAACAACCTCAGTTAATCTAGGCGGCACCCAGAACCTGGACAAGGGCAGCATCAACGCCGGCATCGCCTACTCCATCGCCAAGACCGTAGGCGGGGACGCCTCCTACTCCCTGTCTTGGAGCGTCGGCCAGACCATCGGCCCCTACGAAGTACCCGCAGGCTACACCGGCGAAGCCACCTACGGCTTCCGCACCATCGCCATGACCGGAACCCAGCAGTACTGCATGCTCAACGGCACCTGGTCCAACCCCGTTGCCTGGCGCGCCAATGTTCCTATCAAAAACCAGGTCACCGTCAAGCTCTACAACAACCCCGCTGACTCCTACTAAACCGACCTGTCTTTGAGAGAAAGTACAATCATGCAGACTGCTATCACCCGTCGCACCGCCCTCACCTCCCTAGCTCTGGGCACCGCCTCCCTGGCCTTTGCCTCAACCGCAGCCCGGGCCGCCACACCCGCCTACGACCTCGAGCCCGTCCTCACCGTATCTTCCTGGAAGGCTGAAGGTTACGCTGGCCTGGTTGCTCTACGCCTCAAGAACGTGGGTGCTGACCGCTACTACGGCGACTTCCCCGTCGTCTCCTTCCGCATCGACGTGAAAACGGCATCGGGCCCCACCGGCGTTGACCGCCTCATCACTCCCGGCTGGTTTAACGGTGCTTATACCCGCGATCTGGGCTTTGACGCTGCAACCTCAACCCGTAGCTTCCTGGTCACCCTGGCTAACCCCATCAAGGCCGGTGAAACCCAGCTTGTCGCTAACCTCAACTTCGGTGACGGCCTCACCTCAGAGGGCCGCCTCTACAATTACGTCACCGTCACCCAGGTAGGTCGCATCGCCGGTGACACCTCAACCGGCAACGACCAGAACCGTGACTCCCGCAAAATCACCCTGACCGACACCGGCCGCAAGGCAAGCGGCATCTTCTAAGCCGCCCAGCCCCAAGCTCCGGTTGCCCGGCTAGTTGCGCCCCGGCGTCCTTACCCATGGGGTAGAAGGACGCCGGGGCGCAGCCTTTCGCAAGGGAAGGACTAGGTCGTAGCATAGGGAAGGTAACCGACCTTCTGTGAAAGGCTAATCATGCCCGAAAACTCTGCGCTTACCCTGCGCTTCCCCATCGTAGGAGCCCAATGGCTAGCTACCAATATCGCAGCCCCCAACCTGGTTATTCTGGATGCCTCTGTGGGCGACTTTGCCGGGGCTAGCACCGGCATACCGGGCGCCCGCCGTTTTGATATTGACGGCCAATTCAGCGCCCCCGAGGGTGTGCACACCATGCTCAGTGCCGAAGACTTTGAAGCCAAGGTGCGCGCCCTAGGTATCAGTAAGGACGCCGCCGTCGTGGTCTATGACCGCCAGGGCATGTTCTCTGCAGCCCGCGGCTGGTTCATGTTTGTGGCCATGGGGCACGATAACGTCGCTGTACTCGACGGGGGCTTACCTGCCTGGGAGGCAGCCGGTTTCAACCAGCTCCCCCTCAACGAGGGCCCCTTCACCCCCGGCTCTTTTGCGGCAGAAGACCGTGGCCTCTTTGTGGACGCCCTGACTACCAAGGCTTTTGCTGAGCGGCAGGACGCTGCCGTCATTGATGCCCGTAGCGCCGAACGCTTTGCCGGCACCGCCCCCGAGCCCCGCCCGGGCCTGCGGGCAGGGCATATTCCCGGTTCAGTCAATCTGCCCTTTACGTCCCTACTCGATGAGCAAGGACGTTTCCGCGCCCCTGAAGAGATCAAGGCCGCTGTTGACCAGGTGGCAGGAGATGCCGAAACCCTGATTTTCTCGTGCGGCTCCGGTGTAACCGCCTGCATTACTGCCCTGGCCGCCTACGTTTCGGGCTATACCGAGCTGGCTGTCTATGATGGCTCCTGGGCCGAATGGGGTGCAGAGGATCCGGCCGGTCTACGTCCGGTTGAGAAATAGAGAGGCTGCTCCCCCAGCGCTAGGGTTATAGGCCAGGGTTCTTGGTAGGCCCTAGGCCCTGGGGGATAACCAGGGGAAAGCCCTGGTGCACCAGCACCTCAGCCTCCACCTGATAGACGGTATCTATAATTTGTGGGGTCAGCACCTCTAAGGGGCTGCCCTGGGCCAGCATCCGGCCCTTGTGTAGCACGATTAGCTCATCGCACATCCGGGCAGCAAGATTAATATCGTGCAGCACGACCACACCGAGGCTCTGCTCTGCCTGAGCTTTTGCGCGTACCTGCTCCAAGATAAAAATCTGGTGGTGCACATCAAGGGCGGAGGTCGGCTCGTCCAAAAGCATGAGGGCAGGAGAGCTCACCATCATCTGGGCGATAGCTACAAGCTGACGCTGCCCACCAGATAGCTCTGAGAGATACTTTTGGGCAAACCCAGCTAGCCCCAGCTCGTTCATCACGGTTGCCGTATGGTCGATGGGGTCTGCGAGCCCTTCTCGTCGTGCGGCGATGAGGACAGTCTCAAAGGCCCGTAGCGCAGCTGTATGAGGTAGGCCCTGCGGAACATACCCGATACCCCGGTCGTTTTCGTCCTTAAGATAGATAACCCCATCTTGCTTCTTGTGAATTCCGGCCAGCGTTTTGACCAGGGTTGTCTTCCCAGAAGCATTAGGGCCCAAGACACCAACAAGTTTGCCTCCAGTGAGTGGAGCTAGCGTCAGGCTATCTAAAATACGGTGTTTGCCGTAGCCAGCACATAGGCCCTCAACTATGAGCTCCATAGCGAGCGCCTCCTGGTCATAACAATAGTGATGAAGAAGGGCACCCCGATGAGGGCGGTCACGATGCCGATGGGGATAGTTACTCCCGGTTTAACCAGTAGGCTCACGGTGTGGGCGCACGACATCAAGGCCACTCCCGATGCCATTGAGGCGGGAATGAAATACCGTTGGTCCTCCCCTACCAGCATGCGAGCAATGTGGGGGCCTACCAGGCCGATAAATCCAATGATTCCGGCGAAAGCAACTGTGGTTGCTGCTAGTAGGGAGACAATGATGAGCACCCCCACCCGCAGGCGGGAGGTATTGACGCCCATAGCTGCGGCACGGTCCTCGCCCATACGTAAGGCTGTGAGTTTCCAGGAAAGGGAAAGCAGGAGAGGTAGGCAGAGGGCGAGTACCGCTGCCATGATGGCGTTGGCTGCCCAGTTAGCTCTCGTCATTGACCCTAGTGACCAGAAAACGATTTGTGAGAGTGCTTCGGTGCTGGCCTGGTATTGGATAAGTGCCAGCATGGCCTGGAAGAAGAAGACTAGACCGATGCCTAGGAGCACCATTATTTCGGCTTGTGCCCCGCGCAGAATCGCAGCTACAACAATGACGGTGGTAGCAAGGAAGGCGGAGAGCCAGGCGATAAGAGCCAGGTTAAGTTGGGGGTGAGTGAGGATCTGCCAGTTAAGGACGATTGCTGCGGCTCCGCCGAAGGCGGCCCCTGCAGAGACTCCTAGAGTAAAAGGCTCTGCAAGGGGGTTATTGAGAATAGTCTGCATCTGAGCCCCAGCTAGCGACAGGGACGCACCGATGAGGACGGCCATGACTGCCATGGGTAGGCGCAATTCCCACACAACGGTATATGTTTGCGGCGAGAGGTCAGCGGGGTGAAAGAGACCCCTGATGACTTCTCCTGCTGAGAGGGGGATTGCCCCGACCATATTGCTGGTGATGAAGGCAATTAGGGCTATGCCCCATAGACCGGCGATAAGAGCAAGTCGTTTGGTAACGAGTCTTCGGTGGGCTGTAGCTAGCTGGGTGACAGCAGATTTATTGTTCATGGGGTGCTATTGAGGTGCTGAAGAAGGTTCCTTCACCGGTGACAGGGGAGTATTTTTCTTGGGCTTGCATCCACTGGGTGTTCACGTCGATGTCTGCGTATGCTTCAGGGTGCATCCAAGATGCAATTTGCAGGAGGGCGAGGTAGTTGAAGGGGGAGTTATAGAACTGGTGCCATAGGCCGTGCACGTTGCCTGTTTTTACTGCGGTGAGGGTGTCGAAGCCGGCTTGTTCTTGGTAGAGCTTGTTGATGCTCTCTTGTGCCTCTGTTTCGCTGATGCGGTACCCTAGGGCTGCGTAGCCGACGGGGTTGCCTTCTTTGTTGCGTTTCTCAGACCAGTCACCGCCGGTAGCGATGATGATGTTAGGGTTCTGTTCGATAACTTTTTCTGGGGTGAGGGCCCCTGATTCGCCGTCGATAACAGCATCACCGATGTTGGTTCCTGCGGCGACGTTAACTAGTTGGGAGATGTTGGAGTCGTTCCATGATTGGCAGCAGTCGCTTAAGGCAGCGGCGCGCCATACGAAGGTGGTGGGCTTGTCGGAGTCCGCTATTTGAGCGCTGCGGCTTTTGACTAGGTCAACGGTTTCTTGCCACTCTTTGTTGAAGTCTTGGGCTTCTTTCTCATGGTCGAAGACTTCACCGAAGATGTCCATGGAGCGGGTGGTGTTTTCTAGGGGTTTGGCGCGGAAGTCTGTGACCGCGAAGGTGAGGTTGGACTCTTCCATTTTCTCAATGAGACCGGTTTTTTCGCTGGCCTGGTATTGGTCAAGGGAGAGCAGAATGATGTCTGGTTGGAGGCTGATGAGGTTTTCCACAGCGACGTCGCCCTTGGTGAACCCGCCGATTTCGGGGAGGTCTTTGACCTCGGGGTTAACTTTTTCAAGTTCGGTCATGTAATCGGGCACGTTGGATTTGAGGTCGCTACCGATGGCTACGACTTTGTCGAGTGGTTGCTCTTTGTTGAGGATGCCGGTGGCGAAGACAGAGCGGCCTTCTCCTAGGATGATTCGTTCTGGTTGCTTGTCGAGGGCGACGGTGCGGCCGGTGATATCGGTGAAGCTGACGGCAGCGGTGGTGTCGTCTGCGTTCTTGCTGGGTGTTGAGGGGGCAGCACATGAGGCGAAGGTGCTACCAAGAAGCATGAGGCAGGTGGTTGCGGCGATTCGCCGTAGGGTTCCTGTGCGAGGGCTCATTGGGGGTGCTTTCTGAGTAGTTGAATGAGGAGCACCACCACCATAGCTTAATTAGGTTAGCCTTACCAAATAATTTAATAAGGTCTATCTTAGGTCTTCCTGTGTGTGGGGAAACCTGAAACTAATGCACAGAAACCCCGGCGATATGCAAGAGCAGGGATCGTTCCGGGTTATACCGAGCTGGCTGTCTATGACGGCTCCTGGGCCGAATGGGGTACAGAGGCCCCGGCCGGTCTGCACCCGGTTGAACGGTAACGCTACTTACCGAAGTTTTCGGTCCAGTAGTCATTGGTGCCGGTGATGTTGCCATCCTCATCGTAGAGGTAGAAACCCTTGCGGTCGGCAACACCGCTGAAGCCAGCGTCGAGAGCTTCCTTGAGCTTGGCACCGAACTCGCGCACGGTAGCGTCCTCACTCGCTGAAGCGATATGGGAGGCGACGTTGAAGCCCACAGTGTCGTAGGCGGCGAAGGGCCCGGATTTGGTACCGGTGGCGATAGTCCATGCCTTATCGATTTCCTCGGGGGTGCCTACACCATTGACGTAGAGCTTTGCACCGGCATCGAGCCAGGGAATGAGCAGGGAGTTCAGCAGGTAGCCGGGCTGTTCCTTGCGGACATAGACGGGAACCATGCCGGTTTCTTCGGCGTAGCGGATGGCGTCCTTGATGTTCTCTTCATCGGTCTTGGCGGTGCCCATAATCTCTGCGGTGTTGCGGATCCAGACGCGGTTGGCGTAGTGGATAGCCAGGAAGCGGTCGGTGTGGCCACTGGCGTCTGCAAAGTCAGAGGGTAGTAGGGACGAGGTGTTGGTGGCAAGCAGGGTGCGCTCATCAGCAAGTTCACCGACCTTAGCCCAGGTTTCGCGCTTGAGGTCGAGGTTTTCAGGCACAGCCTCGATGACGATATCAACGTCGCCGACCGCTTCTTTGAGGTCACTGGTGGGGACGATGCGGGCGATGGCTTCGTCGAACTTTTCGGGGGTGTAGTCGGGAAGATCCTGTTCGTAGCCCTGACGGATCCAGGTCCAGCGGTCGGTTAGTTTTTCGAGGGCTTCGGGGAAGGGATCGTAGGCAAATACCTTCTTGCCGTGCCAGGCTGCCTGCATGATGATTTGTGAGCCCAGGACGCCGGTGCCCAGAACAGCTACGGTCTTGAATTCGCGTGACATGGTCATCTTCTCCTTCGAAGTTACATTTCATTGATGTAATAAACATTACACCCACTTATCCCGAAAGGGAAACTTTACAAGGAAAATATTAAGAAGCGTGTCGGGCACCATCGAACACAGACTATGACGGCTCCTGGGCCCAATGGAGTGCAGAGGACCCGGCGGGTCGGGTTGCGTCCGGTTAAGAAATAGAGAGGCTACTAGACCGCTCAAAGTGGGGGTTACAGGCGGCGGGTTCTTGGGAGCGCTTTGGGGCAGCACCTGCCCCTAGACAAGAACGAGCGTGCGTCTTATCGCTGAGCGTGCAGTTGGCAGGTGCACTCTCAGCGATAAGACGCACGCTCGATAATAAGAGAGAAGCGGACGGGGCGCCCACCTCTGCCGCCTAGATGCAGAAAACCCCGCCCCGGCATCGCCGGAACGGGGTGCATCTGATGAAGATGTGCGCCCTGTGGGGCTCGAACCCACGACCCACGGATTAAAAGTTCTTGACCAGCTTGCCTAAAGAAACTCAGCGGGGCTTCGAGAAATCTTAGACTGTCTTGAAAAACAGTAACCCCGGCGATATGCAAGAGCAGGGATCGTTCCGGGGTTTTCATTCTCAACTATAATGCTAAGAACCATGGGAAACAAGAAGGTATCAGTCGAAGAGTTAGAGGTGTGGTTCTCAGAACCTCGACTTCACAGGTACAGGATGTATAGGAATCCGGAGCAGGTCTACCACTGGAATGCTCATATCACCAAGGAACTCTTAGTTGACATCGGCCACCTCGAAATCCTACTGCGAAATGCAGTAGACAGAGCCCTCCGCCAAGATGACAGATACGGCAAATACTGGTTTCAGAACTCTGCCCTACCGCTGAGCTATCAAGCTCAGAAAAGCGTGGTTAAAGCGGTCGAACGCGCAACGCGGCGCGGGACAAGGCCTTTGGACGCCGGTCGGGTTATCGCAGAACTACCTTTTGATTTCTGGAGGTATTTATTCTCAAAGTACTACCAAGCAACGGTCTGGCCAAAGTTTGCTAGCTGCCTGTCAACCAAGGTCAGCAGAGTCGAATTTGAGCGCCATCTCAACTTTGTTTATATCAACCGTAATCGTTTCTCTCACCATGAACCTATCATCAAGGGAAGCTACGAGGATGATCTCGCATATGTTCAGAGTCTATTGGCTTCTATCTATTTTTTAGCATCTCTTATCTCAGACAATACTTCCTTGTGGATTCGACAGAATTCATCTGTAGATGAGAGGTTAGGGAATCATCCAGATGCCAACTCGTGAGGGCCACGCACAAACTATCGCTGCTTATTCTGAGCGTGCTCAAGAATATGCAACGGTGTTAGGACATATTAAAGCTACGAAAGAGGCCGATCGAAAGCTGGTTAGCTCTTGGGCCAGTTCCGTCGCGGGGATTATCCTTGACCTTGGATGCGGGCCTGGGCACTGGACAAATTTTATTGCATCACAAGGTATAAAGGTGAAGGGCCTTGACCCCACTCCCCTTTTTATTGAAATTGCCTCAGAAAAATATCCTCATGAGCAGTTTGAGGTGGGAACAGTTGCAGATGAAGCAGGAAAGGAATATCGCGGGGTTCTTGCTTGGTACTCCCTCATACATTGCGCACCAGAACAACTCTTACAGGAACTAAAAGGTATCTGGTCGGTTCTTTCTGAGGACGGCACCCTCCTGCTTGGGTATTTTCGGGGAAAATCTCTAGGAATCTTTAACCACGCGGTCACCCCGGCCTGGTACTGGCCTGATAGTTTTATGGCCGAGATTCTTAGTCAGGCAGGATTCCAAATCCTTGACCAAGAGTATCGAACTGATCAAGATGCTCGCCCTCATGGCGCAATAGTTGCACAAAAGGTGACCCCTGGGAGGGGAGATTTTTAGAAGTTAACAGGCTATAAGACCCAAGGTAAATAAAGAGCCCCGCAGGCTATACCAGCGGGGCTTGTTGTGTGCGCCCTGTGGGGCTCGAACCCACGACCCACGGATTAAAAGTCCGATGCTCTACCAACTGAGCTAAAGGCGCATCCACTGAGTAAACTCAGCGTCTCCCACTATACACTCTCCCAGCCCAAACCTGCAAAAACCCGAGCCGTGGCGGGCGTCCGCGCCGCTACCGTGCTGTAATAACTGTGTGAGCGATCTTCTGCACAACCCCCTGGCCAGCTACATCGCAGCCCTGCTGCTCTTCCTTGGCCTCACCACAGCCCTCCTGATTGCGCACAAGATCCGACTACGCTGGCAACCCTACATCGCTACCGTGCGGGCCTGCCTGCAACTTGCCGTGATTGCTCTTCTGCTACAAGGCATCCTGGCGGCCCCTTGGGCCCTGGTGCTCTTTATCGCCCTCATGCTTACCACCGCAACCGCCACCTCAGGTAAGCACAGTAGGCAGCTCCATCATGGGCTAGTAGCCACCACCCTGGCCATCATCACTGGGCCGCTGATCTCTGTTGCTCTCATCTTCCTCCTGGGGCTAGTGCCCTACTCCACCCAAAATCTGGTGGCTGTTGCCGGTATCGTCATCGGCGGCACCATGGCTATCACCACCCTCACAGCCCGCAATTTCACCGCCCTTGCCACCGCCCGGCAAGGCGAAATTGAAGGCTGGCTAGCCTTAGGGGCCACAGCCCCAGTAGCCTTTCGTGACATCACCAAAGCCGCAATCACAGAAGCCCTCACCCCCGGCCTTGACCAGACTCGTGCCACCGGTCTGGTCACCCTGCCTGGAACCTTCGTTGGGGCTCTCATGGGTGGGGCCTCACCCCTACTCGCAGCCCAGCTCCAAGTCGCCGTACTGGCAGGCCAAACCCTTGCCGGCACCATCTCAGCTCTCATACTCACCAGCATCGTCACCCGCACCCGGGTTTTACCCCTGACCACATAGTCTTCCCCTTTCTCCCCTAGCAGATCTACACTGGTAGGCATGCCCTCTGAGACCCGCTTTCACCGCCCCGTCCGCCTCTCCACCGAAAAGTTTGAACGCTACCAGGGGGCAGGTAGCCCAGAAGACCTAGCTACTGCCGCCCAGGCGTCCGCCCGTGCCCTGCTCTCGCGCGGACGCGCCAACGAAGACCCCTCAGTCACTAAACGCCTAGTTCACTACACCGATGAGTTCGGTATCGAAGCAGTAGCAGAGCTCTGGTCGAGGGCCGCAGCGGTCACCATCGCTGGGGCTCTTTGGCGTATCTACGCCCTGCGCGGGGTGATTCGCGCTAACTCTCAGCTCATGAGCCACTACTATGAGCGTGGCATGCACTCTAGCTACCTGGCCCAGGCCCTAGCCGGGGTGCCCTCCCCACCCACAGCCAACGAAATTTGTGCCACCGTTGATGCCATCCTTGCTGGGGCCTACACCGGCGATTTTGATGTTGCCCTCAACCGCTTTGCGGCTTTCTGCCGGGTGCTGGCACTAGGTCAGGACGACGTCGCCCTAGAACTGCGGCACGGCCAGACCGTCTCACCACGCGGCGGGCCCCCTCATGAAGCCACCAGCACCTACTCCCCCTCCGCCGAGGTGCGCGATGAGGCGGCGGTGCGGGCCGCCCGCCTGCGGTCAGCAGCCCGCAAACTAACCGGTACCGCCCGGGAACTCGAAGAAGCAGCCCTCAACTGGCGGGCAGGAACCCTGGACTAGCAGCCGCGCACCCACCTGCCCGACAAGCAAAATTCTTGGGGTCAACGATGGGGGTTGACACCACTGACGAAGAAGAGAATGATGGATACCAAGATGTCAGGCTGCTAATAGGTAGCCCCGGGCTCCAAATCTTTAGCCGCTTCGAGCGGCCTTCCGCCGAGAGGCGCTCCCAGCCTGACATCGCTAAACTTCATACCGCTAGACGCCGGGCGCCGCCTCCCTTTCCACGAGGCAGGTAGCCCGGCTTCTGCGTCCACCCCGGAAGAGGCCAGGGGCGTCAGCTCGTTAACCTTGGCACGGTACCATAACATCAGCACCTGACCGATCGACCACACACAGGAGAGCTGGCCCATGCTCCAACGCATGTTCCCCCACGAAAACACCTCACTGACCGCCCTCGCTGCACTCTCAGAACAGGTCACAGGGGCAGCCGCCCTACTCTCAGAAATGGTCGGTGCCCCAGAAGAACGCTACCCCGAACTCCTCGAACGCGCCCTCACCCACGAAGCAACAAGCCTCGACATGCTACACACCACCATGACCGCGGTGCGCAGCTCCTTCTCAACCCCCATCCCCCGCGAAGACATCTACACCCTAGCCGTCTCGCTCAACAACGTGGTAGAAAAACTCACCTCAGCAGCTAACATCCTGCACCTCTACCACATTGTACGGTTCTCACCCAAGGCAGCCACCGTGCTCGACATCATCCAACGCCAAGCCCTGCTCACCACCGAAACCATCCCCAAACTCAGCACCCTCCGCGACCTCGACGACTACTGGATCACCCTGATACGCATCACCAAACAAGCGGTGCGCATGGCCGAAGAATACGACGCAGACATTCAAGACCGCTACAAGCAAACCCGCTACCTACAAACCACCCGGTTCGTGCACAAGCTCATAGAAGCCTCAGAAGCAATGCGCACCGTCGCCACCGAAATTGGCCGCATCATCGTGCAGGAATCCTAGTGACCCTCACCCTCTTTACCCTCAGCTGCCTAGCCCTGATTGCCTTCACCTTCGTCACCGGCTTTCACGACGCCCCCAACGCCACCGCAATACCCGTTAAAACCCGGGCCCTCACCCCCAAAATAGCCCTCCGCACCAGCGCCCTCTTCAACACCATCGGGATGGCGACAACCGGTATCATGCTCGGGTCAGTCACCACCCACTGGCTGACCGTACCCCCAAACCAGACCGGCCTAGGGCTCATCTTTACCGCCCTCATCACAGCTATCAGCTGGAGCATTATCACCTGGTGGTTCCGCATCCCCTCATCGTCCACCCACGCCCTCATCGGGGGCCTAGCAGGGGCAGCATGGGCAGCTCAAACCACCGGCCTTGGAACCTTCAACCCCTTCTCAGAGCCCCTCGCCACCTTCATCGTCGTGCCCCTTATCCTGGCACCTATCCTCCTCTTCCTTGTAGCCTGGGCAGCTGTCTTCCCCTTCTACGGCCTATTTCGGCGTTCCTACCCTGCCACCGTCAACCGCTTCTCCCGTAGCGTGCTCTCCCTAGCTAACTCCCTTATCTCCCTGGTTCACGGCATCCAGACCGGGCAGCGGGTCGTCGTCATCTACGCTGTTCTACTCCTCGCAGCCGGGCTAGAAGCAGGCCCTGCCACCTACATAGTCTCAGCTGTCTTCCTTGCCCTCGTGCTAGGTCTTGGCACCCTCCGAGGAAGTTCCCGTATCGGCTATACCTTCGCCCACCAGATGGTCAAAGTTGACCCTTTCCGCGGGGCAGTAGCACAAAGCTCAACAGCCCTGGCCATGGTGCTGCTCCAATTCTTCTTAAATACCCCCGTCTCCTCCTCTCACCTCGCAGCCTCAGCCGTGCTCGGCTCAGGGGTCAACCAGCGCTTCGCTGCGGTACGCTACAAAATCGTGCTGCGCATTATCTTGACCTGGCTGATTACCATGCCCATCTGCTTCGTACTCTCAGCAACCCTCTTCCTGGCGCTCTCACCCCTGCTATAGCGCTCCCACCACCAGCAATGTGCGACTAGACTGTACAGGAGGAACCCTCGTACCCCTCCCAGCTACTCACCCCACATGAGCGGCGCCTCGGGCGCACTCCCCGTAGCGCACAACGCTTTGTGAAAGGAAACCGCTAATCATGCCTCGCATTCTCGTGCTCGCAGACCTAGGGAAATCTGCGTACCACACCGGCGACGAAGCCACGGGTATCGCCACCGCCGACGAGCTCACCCGCCGCGGCTACGAAGTCTTCATCGCAACCCGCACCATCGAGCACTCCCAAGCCCCCATAGGCACAGCCACCGGGTACATCAAGACTCTCAACGTCCCGGCCCCTCCCGCCGAACGCGAAATCTTCCTAGATCAGGTCAAACAGCACCTGGTCGGCTACCCCGCCAGTGAAGAGATCACCACTTTCGTCCGTCAGGTAGCAGACATGGACGGCATCGTCTTGGCAGGCGGCGGCACCATGAACTCATCAAGCGGGCACCTTCTCTACGAACGCGCCGCCTACGCCCTAGTAGCAAAAACCCACGGGATTCCCCTCATAATCTCTAGCCAGTCAGTAGGGCCGGTGCTCACCGACGCCGACACAAAAATCCTGCACGATATGCTCAGCTGCGCCCAGCTCATCGGCATGCGGGAACGCTCCTCACACGCCTGGGCCTTTAAACGGGCTATCACATCCCACCTCGTGGTGGACGATGCCACTTTCTACCAGCCCCAAGGCCACTCCCTACTCGGGCAACCCACCACCAACCTACCTGAGCGCTACATTTGCGCCACCTTCTCAGGCCTCAACGCAGGGCAAGCCCGGGTCATCGGGCAGCTCCTAGATGACATGCACCGCAACTACGGCCTACACACCGTCTTCCTACCCCACCTGGGAGGCTCCCTCACAGACCAGGGCGATGCGGCTACCCACGCCGAGATTGCCTCACACATGTTCTCTAACCCCACCCAGCTACCGGTCCTCCACGCGGACATGGCCACCCAGGTGCACAGCAAAGCCTTCATCGGCTTCTCCACCCACTACCACCCCGGCGTTTTTTCTCTCTCCGCCGGTGTGCCCTTCATAGCCCTGCTACCTGATGCTCACAGCAACATGTGCATACGCGGCATGATGGAACAGTACGGGGCTGAAAACTACGCCATCCCCCTAGCTCTTCTCAACTCTGAGGCCCCAGCAGCAGCCCTGCACGAGGTTATTCAGCTACGCAACGAACTCTCTGAAAGCCTACGAGCACGAACCAATCAGCTACGCGAATTCTCCGTCAGCTGGTGGGACGCCGTCGCCCACCTGCTCCTCCACCGGGCAGGGAAGCCCGCCCCAGCCGTCCGCGAACTGGGAAGCACCCCCACCATCTTTACTGGCGAATGGAACATTACCAACCTGCTCGTCCGCGACGATATTGCCGAGATCTCTCTTGCCGCCGCCCAGGCCAGCGCAGAAAGTGACCGCGCCCTCTCATGGGACTACCAGCGGCTACTCCAACGTGACCAGGCCCAAAGCCGGGCCGACGAGCTAGAACGCCGCAACGCCGAACTAGCTGATTCTTTGATTGAGGCTGAAGAAAACGCGACCTTACGCGGTTGGGTGCGCCGCAAGATGCGCGGCGAATAACCCCTATGAGGCCACCTGCCTGCGGTGCCCAGCTTTAGGCTCCGGGTGCTGAGAGCAGTCTCAACAAAAGCCGCCCGACCCCGTCCTTTCCAGCAGCGAAAGGAGTACGGGGCCGGGCGGCACACACATTCCCATGGTGTTCCCTCCCCCGCAGAGATACGGGGTGAGGGAAGTTGTTGCGCCCGCCTAGGCGGGCAGCTAGCGGTTTAGCCGAAGCGACCTGAGACGTAGTCTTCGGTCGCCTTCTGGCTGGGGTTGTTGAAGATTTCCTGGGTGGGGGCGTACTCAATGAGCTTGCCGGGCTTGCCAGTGCCTGCAATGTTGAAGAAGGCGGTCTTGTCTGAGACGCGGGCTGCCTGCTGCATATTGTGGGTCACGATAACTACGGTGAAGTTTTCTTTGAGCTCGTTGATGAGGTCTTCAACAGCCAGGGTTGAGATGGGGTCAAGGGCGGAGCAGGGCTCGTCCATGAGGATTACATCGGGCTTGACCGCAATAGAGCGGGCGATGCACAGGCGCTGCTGCTGACCACCGGAGAGGCCGGAGCCCGGCTTGTCCAGGCGGTCCTTGACCTCGTTCCAGAGGTTAGCGCCACGCAGGGATGACTCAACCAGCTCATCTGCCTCGGTTCGGGAGATTTTACGGTTGTTGAGCTTGACGCCAGCCAGCACGTTCTCACGAATTGACATGGTGGGAAAGGGGTTGGGGCGCTGGAAGACCATACCGATCTGTGAGCGGACGACTACAGGGTCAACACCCTTACCGTAGAGGTTTTCACCATCGAGCAGGACCTTACCTTCAACGCGGGCGCCAGGGATTACCTCGTGCATGCGGTTAAGGGTGCGCAGGAAGGTTGACTTACCACAACCGGAGGGGCCGATGAAGGCGGTGACGGTGCGAGGTTCGATTTCCATGGAGATGTCTTCTACTGCGAGGAAGTCGCCGTAGTACACGTTCAGGTTTTCAACGTCGATGCGCTTTGACATGGAGTTTCCTTTTTCTAAAAGTCTTGGTGGCCGGTAGGTGCGCTAGCTGGTGCGCTGTAGGGTTTTATCGGCCGGTCTTGGGAGCGAAGATCTTTGCGACGGTTCGGGCGATAAGGTTGAGCACCATCACGATAATAATGAGGATCAACGCAGCAGCCCAGGCGCGAGTCTCTGAGACGGAGGCGGCAGTGGGGCTGGTGGGCGTCATAATCTGGTAGTAGATGTAGGTGGGCAGGGTGGCCATCCAGCCGTTGAAGGCACTCCAGTTGATGGAGGTGACAAAACCTGCGGTGACCAGAATAGGTGCAGTCTCACCGATGACGCGGGCAATAGCCAGGGTGACACCTGAGGCGATACCCGAGATAGCGGTGGGGATAACAACCTTCATGATGGTGCGCCATTTACGCACACCCAGGGCGTAGGAGGCTTCGCGCAGCTCGTTAGGTACGATACGCAGCATCTCTTCGGCGTTACGCACCACGGTAGGAATCATGAGGACCGACAGGGCGACGGCTGCCACCAGGCCCATACGGGTCATAGGGTTTCCTGATACTAGGGCGAAGAAGGAGGCTGCGAAGAGACCAGCCACAATGGAGGGGATACCTGTCATGACGTCTACGAAGAAGGTGATGGCCTTAGAGAGCCACTTGCCCTGACCGTATTCCACCAGGTAGATGGCGGTGAGCAGGCCGATAGGAACCGAGATGACGGTGGCCAGCAGGGTAATTTCTAGGGTACCGATGATGGCGTGGTAGATACCGCCAAGGATGGGGCCTTCACCTGCGGCTGCGGCATTATCGTGCACACCGGTGACACCCTTCATGGAGGTGCCCAGGAAGTTACCTGATAGGCCGGGAATACCCTTGGCTAGTACCGTGTAGAGCACTGAGACCAGGGGGATGAGGGCCACCAGGAAGGTGCCGTAGACCAGGTAGCGGGCGAAGGCGTCCTGACCCTTGCGTTTACCTTCAAAGGAGGCAACGGCTAGGGGGCCTGCGATAACGAAGATGAGGCCTGTAAAGAGGGCGAAGGTGGCGATGGAGAAGCCAGTGAGTGCGCTCATAGCAGCACCAAGAATCAGGGCTCCTGCGCCAACGGCTAGGGGTAGCCATTTGGGGGCCTGGCGGGTGGCGAAGCGGGATGAGGTGGTAGCTACAGACATTAGTTAGCTCCTGAGAAGTCCTTGTAGCGGGCCACGATCATGCGGGCCATGATGTTGACGATGAGGGTAATCACGAAGAGTACCAGACCAGCTGCGATAAGTTCAGACATGCGCAGGCCGTAGGCTTCGGGGAAGTTGAGGGCGATTTCTGAGGCGAACGTCTGGTTACCGGACTGGATGAGAGAGGCAGTGAGCGGGCCGGAGGCCAGTACCAAGGTCACTGCCATAGTTTCACCCAGGGCACGGCCTAGAGCCAGCATGACTGCTGAGATGATGCCGGCGCGGGCGAAGGGGAAGACGGTCATACGAATCATCTCCCAGCGGGTGGCACCCAGGCCCAGGGCTGCTTCTTCCTGCAAGACGGGGGTCTGGATGAAGATTTCGCGGCACATGGAGGTAATGATGGGCAGAATCATGATGCCCAGGACGATACCTGCGGTCAAGATGGTCTTACCGGTCTGTGAGGCGGGGCCTTCAAAGATGGGGATGAAGCCGAGGTAGGTGGCCAGCCATTCATAGAAGGGCACAATCTTGGGTGCCAGTACTGAGGCGCCCCAGGCACCGAAGATGACGGAGGGGATAGCGGCCAGCAGGTCGATGACGTAGCCGATGCCCTTAGCCAGGTTGCGGGGGGCGTAGTGGGAGATGAAGAGAGCTACACCAATGCCGATGGGCGTTGCCAAGAGTAGGGCGATGGTGGAGGCAATCAGGGTGCCGATGGTCAGCGGAATAATGTACTGGATGAAGCTACCGCTGGGAAGATCTGCTGAATCTGTGGTAAAGACCGGCATGGCCTGGGCGACCAGGAAGATTGCGACAGCTGCCAGGACAATGAGAATGAGGACGCCAGCACCCAGGGAGACACCGGAGAAGATTTTGTCTGCTGCCGGGTTACCAACCTGAGGGAGGTCTTTGTTTTTCGCGCGGACGCTGCTGGTGCCCGACTGCGGTTCTACTGTGGTTGACATGGGAATGTGAAACCTTTGTCGTTTTGACGCGTATCAAGGTGCGACCGGGTGGGTAACCTGGCCGCACCTTGATGAGCGAGGTGTTACTTGGTAACGGTGATGGATTCGATAGCCTTCTGAGCGTCAGCGGTCAGGGCGCTGGTCAGGGGGGCTGAGTGGGCTGCTTCAGCGGCGTCTTTCTGACCCTGTTCTGAAACTACGTAGTTTTCGTAGGCCTTGACCAGGGTGACGTCATCTTCTGATGAGTAGCCGGAGCAGACGATGTGGTAGGAGACCAGGACGACGGGGTAGGCGTCGGCTTCAGTGGGGGTACGGTTAATCTTGATGGCCATATCGTGCTCGTTCATATTGCCTACGCGTTCTGAGAGTTCGACGGTCTTAGCTGAGGCCTCGGGGGAGAGTTCAACGTAGGAGTCGCCAACCTTGACGTTGACCTTGCCCAGGTTGCCGGTGGCTGAGGCGTCTGCGTAGGTGATGGCACCTTCGGTTGATGAGGTGGTGGAGACAACACCTGAGGTGCCCTTGTTGGATTCACCGGCGTACTGGGCGGGCCAGTTGCCATCTGCTTCTACGTCCCAGGCGCCGTTGGATGCGGCAGCCAGGTAGTCGGTGAAGTTCTGGGTGGTACCTGAGTCATCGGAGCGGTGTACTACGGTGATTTTGGTGTCGGGCAGTTCTACGCCGGGGTTCTGCGCGGCGATAGCTGCATCGTTCCAGTTAGTGATTTCGCCCTTGAAGACCTTGGCGATGGTTTCGCCATCTAGGTTCAGTGATGAGATGCCGGGCAGGTTGAATGCTACAGCTACAGGTGAGATGTAGACGGGGATGTTGATTGCGCCACTGTCGCCACAGACTGCCTTGGACTTTTCCCATTCCTCGACCTTGAGGGGGCGGTCTGAGCCAGCGAACTTGGTGCCGCCTGCTAGGAGGGCTTCACGGCCTGCACCGGAGCCATCGGGTGAGTACTGTACGGTGCCGCCCAGGTTAGCGAAGCCGGTTTCCCAAGCAGTGATAGCAGCCTGCTGCGATGAGGCGCCGATGCCAGTGAGGGCGGTGGAGGGCAGGGAAGCCATGTTGTTGCCTGCACCTGAGGAGTTGGCGGTGCCGGTTGCGTTATCTGATCCGCAAGCGGTGAATGCGAGTGCGCCTACAGCTGCAAGTGCGCCCCAACGAGCGAGTGACTTAGCCTTCACAGGTTATTTCCTTTGAGTTTGTGTGCCCTCCCCTGTCTCGTGTGAGACAGCGAGTAGGCGAGGAATGGTGTCTAACGTCTTTGACTTTAGGGGGGTTAGGTAGCAGGTGGGCTAGCAGTGGGTAAACGGCGGGTGAACAGGGGGCACACACTTAGGGGTGAGAACGCCGGTGGGCGGCCCCAGTGGCGGGGCTAGAATGGTGGGTATGGGTTTTGGTCAGCAGGTTAAGAGCATAGAGAAATATGCCCAGGAGCGTAGCCGTAAGGGCTGGCGCCGTATGAAGGATGGGTTTTTTCAGTCTCTTCAGATTGTGGTTTCGGGTATTGGTGCTTATCTTTTTGCGGAGAAGGTGCTGGGGCATACTGAACCGATTTTTGCGGCGACCGCTGCAATTGTGTCTCTAGGGTACATTACGGGGGCGACCCACGCCCGCCGTATCCTTGAGGTTTCTTTCGGTGTGACCTTGGGGATTTTGATGGGCGATACCATGATGCTGATTTTGGGCCGGGGTATTTGGCAGGCGGGGCTGGTGATGTTCTTGTCTATTATGCTGGCTCGTTTTTTGGATAACGGTATTCTTTTTACAATTCAGATGGGCCTGCAGTCTTGCCTGGTGGTGTTATTGCCGCCAAATGTTGATGGAGCTTTTGCCCGTAGTCTCGATGGCATTGTGGGTGGTTTGTGCGCTTTCTTGCTCATGTTTTTCTTCCCGAAGGACCCGCGTCGTACCCCGCGTGAAAATGCTAAAAATTTGATGGGGGCTTTTGCTGCGGTCTTTCATGCTGCCGGTCAGGCCATGGAGCATTATGACGATAAAGAGGCCTGGCAGGCTCTGGACGATGCCCGCCACCTGCAGCCGCTCTATAACGTCTGTGAGAAAGACATTATTACCTCGAAGGGTATGGCCCAGCTAGCGTGGACGGGGCGGGCCCACATGAAGGAGTTGGACCGTTACTCCCAGACCTTAACCAAGATTGACTACGCTATCCGCAACACCCGGGTGCTCAACCGCCGCTTGGCCTCCACTCTTCACAATGTGCAGATTTCCCCGGCAGCTATTACTTCTATCGCCGAGGCGCTGAAAAATATTGGGGATACTGTACAGGTGCTAGGTGAGGGCATGTCGGCTGCTGATGCGGACGTCCGCGCCGAGCAGAAGGTCAAGGCACGCCGGGATTTGGCGCACCTGGCCGGACGTCTTGAGCCGCACATGATGGGTGTGCGAACCTTGGAGGCTGAAGCCCTAGTACTCATGCTCCGCCCCCTGGTGGTGGACCTTTTGGAGGCGTCTGGCCTGACCCACCAGCAGGCAGTGGACATGTTGGTTCCCTTGGGTGATTCGATGACCGAGCACGCCCCTGCCACCACCGCCCTACCCATACATACTGGCCTTAAGGCCAGTGGGCAGCATGAGACGCACCGGCAGCAGGCTGAGCAGAAGCACCGGGACGATACCCGTCAGCTCACCACGGTACTCCGTGCCAAGGATCGCGCCCCGTTGCGGGAGCTTCGCCAGTCCTCTGTGAGGGACCCGCGCAGTATGCCCGCAGTTCCGGCAGCGTCAGTGGACCCTCACAATGAGAGTGCCGCCTGGGTGAAAAAACAGCAGGCTCTTAACACTGCCCAGCTGGAGATCATCGAGAAGAAACTCAACGAGGATAAGACTAGCTAGCCCTGGCCCGGGAAGAGTAGGGCTAGGGCCTCCCCTAGCGAAGCTACTTCACGCACTGACACCCCGGCAGGCACCTCACCCACACCAGCCGGGGAGGCCGGCACAATCACATGGGTAAAGCCCAGGCGCCCCACCTCAGCAATACGCCGGCGGATACCAGGCACAGCGCGCACCTCACCGGCTAGACCAACCTCACCAAAGACCGCCAGTTTACGAGGTAAGGGCTTGTCTTGGGCGGCGGAGGCCAGGGCGATGACGCAGGCCAGGTCAGCAGACGGTTCAGAAATTTTAGCCCCGCCAACGGTTGAGATGTAGCAGTCCAGTTTGCCCACGTTAAAGCCTGCGCGCTTCTGTAAAACAGCTAGTAGCATGGCGATACGAGAGCTATCTAGCCCGCTGGTGGTCCGGCGAGGCTGTGGGGTGGTGCTGGTATCAAGAAGAGTTTGCACCTCTGCCAGCAGGGGGCGGCGCCCCTCCATGGTGACAGTGACGCAGGTGCCCGACACCGGGTGAGGTGTGCGGGAGACAAAAAGCCCAGAGGGGTCAGTGACCGGGGCGATGCCGTCCTCATGCATATCGAAACAGCCCACCTCATCGGTAGGGCCAAAGCGGTTCTTGATAGCCCGCAGCATACGGATAGGGGTGTGCTTATCACCTTCAAACTGGCAGACCACATCAACCAGGTGTTCCAGCAGACGGGGGCCTGCGATAGTGCCTTCCTTGGTCACGTGCCCCACCAGTAGCGTGCACATGTTGCGACGCTTAGCGGCGGCAATAATTGAGGCTGCAACTTCTCTCACCTGGGTGACGCCACCGGCGCTACCCTCAACCTCAGAAGAGGCTAGGGTTTGTACGGAGTCCACAATCAGCAAATCGGGGTTAACCTGCTCAATGTGAGCCAGGGCGGTGCCCAGATCGGTTTCGCTGGTGAGGTAGAGAGTCTCGGCAAGAGCCCCAATACGGTCAGCGCGGAGCTTCACCTGGGCCGCTGACTCTTCACCGGTCACATACAGGACGTTATGGGCTGCACCCGTAGACTCACCACGGGCAAAGGTGGCAGCCACATCAAGAAGTAGAGTGGACTTACCGACACCGGGTTCACCGGCCATCAAAATGACCGCACCAGGCACCAGGCCACCCCCCAAGACACGATCAAATTCTGGGTTGCAGGTGCTCATATATTGCGCCACCGTGGAATCAACCCGACCAATGGGCTGGGCAGGGGTTTGCACACTCGATGCCACGGTAGTTTTAGCGGCAACCGGGCCAACTGCTTCTTCTACAGTGCCCCAGGACTGGCATTCACCGCACCGGCCCACCCATTTAGCGGTGGTCCAGCCGCATTCGGTACAGCGGTAGGCGTTAGCGGAGCGCGAGCGGGGTGTTTTACGGGTAGCCATACCAACAGCATAAGGCCGGTGGCTGACACTTTAAGCACCGCACCCTACTTGCCTCTAGCTGAAGGCTACATAAATCGGCCTAGGAGCGAACTTTCAGCCATACGCGAGAGGGACTCTCGAATCACCCGAGCACGCTGCTCACCAATACCTTCAACAGCCCGCAAATCATCAAGGCTAGCTGCCATCAGCGACTGCAAACCGTCGAAACGATCAACCAGACGGTCAGCAACCGCACCCGGCATAGATTTAATCCCGGCAAGAAGACGGTGCCCGTGCGGGTGCAAGGGGGCATCTAACTCTTCCCCCAGGCCAACGGTGCGGGCAATAGTTAGAGGGTCAACAATTTCCTTATCATCGAGCTGAGTCAACGCATCAACAGCAGCTTGAAGTTCTTCAGGCATGGTATCTATTGGTAGGTAATCGCGCAGCACCAGCCAGGTAGCAGGCAGATTACGGGTGGTGAGTTCTTCAAGCTGAAGAGCAACCAGACGGCCCACGCTCCCTAACTCCACCACATAGTGGCCTGCCTCGACGGTGATCCTACGGACCATCTCCATGCGCTGTAAGGTGCTCGCCACATCACGCAAGGTTACACCAGCTTCAAGTTCGAGATAAGAAAGCTGGTGAAGTACCTGCTCTAGGCGCTCAGTGTAGCTGTCAAGGGTGCGGATAGCCTGGTTAGCGCGGCTCATCAAAGACTGGGTATCTTCAACCGTGTAGCGAATCCCCTCGGTATAGACAGAAATTAGGGACATAGAGGCGCTGACCGCGATCACGGGGAAGCCGGTTTGTTGGGCAACACGCTCTGCGGTGCGGTGGCGGGTGCCTGATTCGTTGGTTTCAATCGACGGGTCAGGTAGGAGCTGAACCCCGGCAGCTAGCAGGGTGGAGGCGTCCTTATCGCAGACGATAGCGCCGTCCATCTTAGCGAGCTCCCGCACCCTAGTGGCCGAGAATTCGGTATTGATAACAAATCCACCCGATGATATCTGCCCTACAGTCTTATCGCTACCCAACACAATCAGCGCACCTGTACGGCCGCGCAGGATGCGCTCTAAGCCCTCACGCAGTTCAGTACCAGGAGCAATCTGGGCGATTGTCTTCAGCAGGGATTCACTATAAACCGTTAGCACACCACCAATTTTAGTGCACCAAAGCCCCAGGACGGCACCGCCCCGGCACGCATATACTGCGGGCCGGGGCGTGTCAAAACGGTCTGGGAGGTTAGAGCTTCCTAGCCGGTAACAACAATACGGACGGGCTTTGAAGGCACACCGTTGACGGTTGCAGTTGCCCAGTAGTGGCCGGGCTTAATAGTAGCTGCACTGTTGCAGCCTAGGGCATTCAGTGAACGGTTCCAGGTCAGGGCAGTAGTGTTGGTAGCTCCGGCTGCAACCTCAGCATCAGCAACGGGGTTGGCGTTGCACTGGGCGTAGTTGTAAACCTGAGCGGGACCGGAAGTAATGTTGACGTCTACGTTGTTAGCGCCACCGGTCACGATGCAGGGGTTACCTGAGGTGTTGGTGTAGGTGACCGCAAGGGCAGGGTTCTGGCCTGCTGCGTAGCTGGTGCGGTCAGCAGTCAGGTTCACCTGGAGGTCTGCGGCAGTGCAGGCAGTTACAAGAGCCTGCTCTGTGGCAGATGCGGACGGAGTGGGTTCAGCTGATTCAGTAGGTTCAGCAGAAACGGTAGCTAGGGTGCTCTCGCTGGGGGTGGGCTCAGCGCTAGGTTCTGCTGATTCGCTGGCGCTTGCAGACTCACTGGGCTGAGCGCTTTCTGAGGGGGCTGCTGATTCAGTGGCACGCTGACTAAAGTCGCTGAAAGCTTCAACGCTAGCGGAGGTACTTGCGGTGGCGGTGGCGGTATCAGTGTTATTACCGCGACCTGCTAACCAGCTGATGAGGCCGATAATGAGAAGCAGGGCAAGGACCAGAACGAGCAGGGCAACAATACGGCGGCGGCGGTAAACCTCGGGCGAGACTTCTTCCACCTGTGAATCAACGTTTTCAGACATACATCTAGAGTACCTTTTTTCTATGCCATCTGCGGAACTTTCTCACCCTATTCGCCCTCATGAAGAGACCTGTTTTAGAGTGTTGGGGTGTCTTTTACTTTGCCGCTGAGCCAGCTCGTTCCGCAAGAGCTCGAGAACCTGCACACCAGAATTAACGGGTGGTACTTAGAGAACCGCCGAGATCTGCCCTGGCGCACCGGGAACAACATCCCCTGGGAGGTGATGATCAGCGAGTTTATGCTCCAGCAGACCCCGGTCAAGCGGGTTCTGCCAGTCTGGGAAACCTGGCTAGAACGCTGGCCCTCACCCGCTGATTTAGCGGCTGAAGAACCGGGTGAGGCTGTGCGCGCCTGGGGCCGACTGGGCTACCCCCGCCGGGCTCTTCGACTTCATGCAGCAGCGCAAGCTATCGTAGAGCGCCACGATGGGCAGGTGCCTGGTAGCTACGAGGACCTGCTGGCTTTACCCGGTGTGGGCTCATATACCGCAGCAGCTATATCTGTGTTTGCCTTCGGAGCTAGAGCCACAGTCATTGACACAAATATCCGCCGGGTGCACGCCCGCCTCATCTCAGGTAAAGCCCTGCCTTCCAAGGCCCTCACAGCAGCCGAGACCCGCCTGGCTGAAGAGCTCATGCCTGCTGACCTGGCGGCGTCCTGCCTCTGGAATGTCTCGGTCATGGAGCTAGGTGCCCTCATCTGCACAGCGAGAACTCCCCGCTGTGAGAGCTGCCCGGTCATGGAATCTTGCGCCTGGGTTGCAGCAGGACGCCCCGACGCTGACTACGTGCCCAAGGGCCAGGCCTGGGCCGGTACAGACCGGCAGCTACGAGGAGCCATGATGGGTGTGCTCCGGGCCGCCCAAGAGCCGGTACCAGTGGAGCTTCTAACCAGTGCAGGGCGGGCAGATATCATCTTCCCCGAAGGGCTGGTTCCTGCCGTGGCTAAGCTACAGGCACTCACTCCCCCACAGGAGCAGATAGAACGCTGCCTCTCAGGGCTCCTAGCGGACGGCCTAGCCCAGCCTGTAGACGGCAACCGTATCAGCCTCTAACTGTCTTTTAGGGCCGCTCAATTTCTAGAATCATTCGGGTATTGCCCAGCGTATTGGGCTTAACCCGGGCAAGATCAAGGAACTCCGCCACGCCCTCATCATGGGACCGTAGAAGCTCCATAAAAGTCTCCGAATCAATCTGGTCCTGATTCTCCATCACCCTAAAGCCCTGCCGCTTAAAGAAATCCACTTCAAAGGTCAGGCAGAATACGCTGGCCACCCCAAGCCGCCGGGCACGCTCCACCAGGGCAGTCACCAGGGTGTGCCCCACTCCCTGCCCCCGCGCTGCTGGGGCGGACGCCAGCGTCCTAATTTCTGCGATATTCTGCCACATAACGTGCAGGGCCCCACAACCGAGCACCTGCCCGGCGGCGTCCTCAACGATAAGGAATTCCTGGATAGCTTCGTAATAGGCTACAGCCTCTTTATCAAGCAAAACCCCTTCAAGGGCGAGAGGGCGCACCAGCCCCTGGATAGCGGGCACATCGTGCACGGTGGCGGGGCGGACGGTCAATTCAGTCATGCTTCAAGGCTACTGCCCGGCTCGCCCAGGGCCAAAGCCAGATAAGAGACACCGGCGCTTACACCATAGAACTTAAAATAAATCAGCCCCCGAACACCAATATCGGTGCGGGAGCTGATTTATATCATTACACACACATACACACAAGAGTCTTCTTGTCCTAAAGCAACCCACCAAATTTGGTGTTTTGTCGCTTCAGAGGCTCTGTCGAACCGTATGACTTAAGTATGGCAAGCCAGCCTTAGGCGCAAGCCTTAAAGAGCTGGGTACAAGCTGAAAACTTGGTCAAGCTTTGGTTACATCTTCGCCAACTCATCACAGCAGCATCACAAACAGTAGATTATGACTCCTCAGCCGCACAGACTCCATCACAGAATGCGTAGACCATCCTTTCACGCTCATCGAATAGCTCCTTAGTCTCCCGCAAGTTCACACTCTCCATATATTCACAAGATGTGAACAAAATATATTTGTGAACAAAAAGCCGCCTGGGGCGTCCTTGTCAGGGCACCCCAGGCGGCATAACTTCAAAGAAGCAGCTTAGCGCTTGTCAGCTTCTTCGGCCTCAACACGCTGTTCAGCATTCTCGTTGGCGACCTCAGCTTCGGGGATAGCGGGAAGTTCCTTCTCGTCCTTACCGAAAGCCTTATCGAACGATTCAGCATCCAGCTCGCCCAAGGGGGCAGAGGAGAAAGTGAACTTAGCCAGGTCTCCCTCGCCCTCAACGTCCACAGTGATCTTCTCACCGGACTTAATCTCACCGAAGAGGATCTTCTCAGAGAGCGGGTCCTCCAGGTTGCGCTGCATCTCCCGGCGCAGCGGGCGGGCACCCATAGAGGGGTCATAGCCCTTAGCTGCCATGAGAGCCTTGGCCTTATCGGTCAGCTCAATCGACATATCCTGCTCGGCCAGGCGCTTAGCCAGGCGGGCAACAAAGAGGTCAACAATCTGCAAAATCTCAGACTCAGAAAGCTGGGGGAAGACGATGATGTCATCCACACGGTTTAGGAACTCGGGGCGGAAGTGCTCCTTCAAAGACTCCATCACCCGGCCCTGCATACGCTCGTAAGAACCCTGCTTATCGCCCACCTGCTGGAAGCCCACAGGTACACGGCGAGCCATTTCGCGCGAGCCCAGGTTGGTGGTCATGATAATGACGGTGTTCTTGAAGTCCACCACGCGGCCCTGGGAGTCGGTCAAGCGTCCATCTTCCAGAATCTGCAGCAGAGAGTTGAAGAGATCAGCGTGAGCCTTTTCAACCTCGTCAAAGAGCACCACAGAGAAAGGTTTACGGCGTACCTTCTCAGTCAGCTGGCCACCCTCCTCGTAGCCCACATAGCCGGGAGGGGCACCGAAGAGACGAGAAACGGTGTGCTTCTCCTGGTACTCCGACATATCCAGAGTGATAAGGGCGTCCTCATCACCAAAGAGGAACTCAGCCAAGGCCTTAGCCAGCTCAGTCTTACCCACACCAGTGGGGCCAGCAAAGATGAAAGAACCACCGGGGCGCTTGGGGTCCTTAAGACCGGCACGGGTACGGCGAATTGAACGAGAGAGAGCCTTAATAGCGTTCTCCTGGCCAATGACGCGCTTGTGTAACTCCTCCTCCATCTTGAGCAGACGGCCAGATTCTTCCTCAGTAATCTTGTAGACCGGAACACCGGTAGAGAAGGCCAGGACGTCAGCAATAACCTCAGGGGTTACCTCACCAAAAGCGTCACCGGCATTCCGCCACTGCTTCTCAGCCTCGTCCTTCTCAGCAACCAGCTTCTGCTCCTTATCGCGCAGGTTAGCTGCCTTCTCGAACTCGTTAGCTGCAATGGCTTCTTCCTTCTCGCCCTTGAGCTTAGCGATGCGCTCTTCAAGCACCTTGATTTCAGGCGGGGCGGTCATACGCTTAATACGCAGGCGGGCACCTGCCTCGTCAACCAGGTCAACAGCCTTATCGGGCAGGAAGCGATCAGAGATGTAACGGTGGGCCAGGTTAACGGCGGTTTCCAAGGCCTCATCTGAGATGGTCACACGGTGGTGAGCCTCGTACTTATCGCGCAGACCCTTGAGGATTTCAACAGCCAATTCAGGGCTCGGCTCATCCACCTGGATAGGTTGGAATCGACGCTCCAGGGCCGGGTCCTTTTCAATGTTCTTGCGGTACTCATCGAGAGTAGTCGCACCAATGGTCTGCAGTTCGCCGCGGGCCAGCATGGGCTTGAGAATGGAGGCCGCGTCGATAGCGCCCTCAGCGGCACCAGCACCCACCAGGGTGTGAATCTCATCAATGAAAAGGATGATGTCACCGCGGTTGCGGATTTCCTTCAGCACCTTCTTCATGCGCTCTTCAAAGTCACCGCGGTAGCGTGAACCTGCCACCATGGAACCCAAGTCCAGGGTGTAGAGGTGCTTGTCCTTGAGGGTTTCAGGTACGTCCCCGTGCACAATCGCCTGAGCCAAACCTTCAGCCACAGCGGTCTTACCCACACCGGGCTCGCCAATCAGCACAGGGTTGTTCTTGGTACGGCGAGAGAGCACCTGCATAACGCGCTCCATCTCCTTATGGCGACCAATCACAGGGTCAAGCTTGCCCTCACGCGCCGCAGCGGTGAGGTTACGGCCGAACTGGTCAAGAATGGCAGAGCCAGCAGGGGTGCCCTCACGGGAGTTACCCGCACCAACACCGGCGGTTTCCTTGCCGCCTTCACCGTTGTTATTACCGGGGTAGCCGGAGATCAAATCCATGACGGTCTGGCGTACCTTAGCAGGCTCAGCGCCCAGCTTGGTCAAAATCTGGTTTCCCACGCCCTCATTCGTCCGCACCATACCCAGCAGGATGTGCTCAGTGCCAATGTAACCATGGTTCAGCTGAATAGCCTCACGCATGGACAGTTCAAGAACCTTCTTAGCGCGCGGGGTAAAAGGAATATGACCGCTGGAGGCCTGAGGGCCAGAACCGATAATGTCCTGCACCTGCTCACGTACGCCGGTGAGATTAACACCGAGGGACTCAAGAGCGCGCGCTGCAATACCTTCGCCCTCATGAATCAGACCGAGCAAAACGTGTTCGGTGCCGATGTAGTTGTGGTTCAGCATGCGTGCTTCTTCTTGGGCAAGCACGATGACGCGTCGGGCGCGGTCGGTAAACCGTTCAAACATTGAACACTCCTTGGAAACTTACTATTACCCAAAAGATTACGCGCGTTTCTAAGCCTGCGTGGCCCTGTTCGCCACGGAATGAATGGTGTTCGCAGCAAGGGAAACCCCCAGCCCAAGAGTAGCTATTTCTTCTCTTCATGCACCGTATCTGCCACCTATAAACAATGAGGGCGGAACCCGCTCAGCGAGTTCCGCCCTCATAAGAGACAAGAAACGTATTTATTTGCTTTCTTTGCTCATAGCCTTGTAGTAGGCGTCCTGAATGTGCTGCTGGATACGACCGCGGCTAGAAACCTCATGACCGTTTTCCTGTGCCCACTTACGGATTGCAGCAATTTCGGGGTTGCGCTTAACGGTAGTGCGTGAACCAGCAGGACGGCCGGAAGTACGCTGGGCACCCTGAGCGCGACGAGCCTTAGAAACAAAAGGACGAAGAGCGTCACGTAAACGAGCAGCATTAGCGCTTGAAAGATCAATTTCAAACTGGCCGCCATCTAGACCGAAACGCACGGTTTCTTCTGCGGGGCCGCCGTCAATGTCGTCTTCAAGAATAATCTTGACCTTCTGAGCCATTATTTTTCTCCTTGGAATGAGGGTGTTTAGGGAATATGCACTCAAACGTGTTTCGAGCAGAGAAAGACATATATAGAGGATAATCCGCCTCTACCCTTTTCTGTGGGGCACGTAATCGAGTGAGTCACCCTGGATGACTAAAATAAATAATACATATTCTTTTCGCAAAAGGGAAATAAATCACTCTTTAGAGGACACGAAGAGTTTTATTTAGTTTCTGACGAACCAAAAGGGTCACGGGTTCCTTCCGAGTTTTTCACAGCATAATACCAGGCTTCAGCGTCCTTCTCAGTTTCCTGCCGTGCAGCGCGTTCCGCACGGTCAGCACGGTTCATCCAACGCAAAATAAAATAAAGTACCAAGCCCGCGCCAATTGAGGGAACCAAACCAATCAGAAATTCCATCTCACCTTTACCTTTCCAGAGTTTATGCTTTCTCCAATCTACCCCAGATAACCCACATAAGAGCCCCTATATAGCCCACATTAAATTGCAGAGAAAAGCCCGCCTGGCACACTGCCAGGCGGGCTAGATAAGGTAAGGACGTCTTACTCAGCTTCAGGCTTCATCAGCGGGAAGAGAATAGTTTCGCGAATACCTACACCAGTAAAGAGCATGATCAGACGGTCAATACCCAGGCCCAGGCCACCCATGGGAGGCGCACCATACTCGAGGGCACGGAGGAAGTCCTCATCTAGCTGCATTGCTTCATCATCACCACCGGCAGCCAGCTTAGACTGCTCAGTCAGGCGCTCACGCTGAATAACGGGGTCAATCAGCTCAGAGAAGGCAGTGCCTCGCTCCATACCGCCGATAATGAGATCCCAAGCCTCAATGAGGTTAGCTTCAGAGCGGTGCTGGCGGGCCAGAGGCTGCGCAGAAGGCGGGTAGTTGTAGACAAAAGTGGGGTTAATGAGGGTGGGCTCAACAATTTCCCCAAAGAGCTCCACGACCAGCTTCTCAGCGTCCCACTTGGGGTCAAAAGCAACCTCGTGCTGCTGCGCAATAGCGCGCAATTCTTCTACGGTGGTGGCAAGGGTAATCTCAACACCCACCGCCTCAGAAAGACCAGGGTAAACACCCAGCCACTTCCACTCACCACTCAGGTCAATGGTGCCAGCCTCAGTTTCAATCTGGTGCACACCCACAGCGTCAGCGCAGGCCATAATGATTTCCTGCATACGCTTAGCCATAACAAACTGGTCAGCATAGGCCTCGTAGCATTCCAGGGTGGTGAATTCGGGGCTGTGCGTAGAATCTACGCCCTCGTTGCGGAAAACACGGCCAATCTCATAGACGCGTTCCAGGCCGCCCACCTCGGCACGCTTGAGGAAAAGCTCAGTAGCGATACGCAAGGTCATGGGCTGGTCAAAAGCGTTCAGGTGGGTTTCAAAGGGGCGGGCTGCCGCGCCACCGTGAATGAGCTGCAAGATGGGGGTTTCTAGCTCAATGTAACCGTGATTGTTCAGCACGTTGCGTACCGTCTGGGTAATCTTGGCACGCTTAATGACCAGGTCGCGGGCCTCATCGCGCACCATCAAATCAAGGTAGCGCTGGCGCACGCGGGTCTCTTCGTTCAAGTCAGAGTGCAGGTTGGGCATGGGGCGCAGAGCCTTAGAAACCATCTGCCACTGTTCCACCATGATGGAAAGCTCCCCACGGCGAGAAGAAATAACCTCGCCCTTAACAAAGACATGATCGCCCAAATCAACCAGGGCCTTCCAGTCGGCCAAGGCCTCTTCACCTGCACCGGCCAAAGAAATCATGGCCTGGATACGGGTACCGTTGCCCTGCTGGAGGGAGGCAAAGCAGAGCTTACCGGTGTTACGGACGAACACCACGCGGCCAGCTACACCAACGATATCGCCGGTGGTCTGGTCTGCTTCGAGCTGACCGTCATACTTTTCACGGATTTCGGTGATGGTGTGAGTGACGGGGACGCCTACCGGGTAGGCTTCACGCCCAGATTCAAGGAGCTTGGTTCGCTTCTCTAAGCGAATCTGCATCTGCTCGGAGACGCCGTGGTCAGAGGCGGGGGTTGCAGCGGGGGTCTTGCCCTGTTCAGTCAATGATGTGCCTATTCTTAGGTCGGGTGTAGAGGTCTTAGTTGATTTCCATGTTATCGATGAGACGGTTAGAACCAACGTAGGCTGCAGCGAGCGCTAGCACACGTGCTTGGTCACTTTGGGGGGCTTCGAAGGTCTCGGCATCGACAATTTCTAGGTAGTCCAGGCGTACCCCGTCGGTGGTGTCGATGGTGGTGCGGGCCTGGGCGATATCTTCGGCGCTTAGGCTGCCGGTAATGTATTTTTCGCGCAGGGTTGCTAGGGTTCGGGAGAGCACTAGGCCTGCTTCACGTTCTTCGGCTTTCAGGTGCTGGTTGCGGGATGAGAGGGCTAGTCCGTCGTCTGCGCGTACGGTGGGGACGGGTTTGATGATTACATCGTGGTTGAAGTCTTTGACCATGCGCTGGATTAAAGCTACCTGTTGGGCGTCCTTTTTCCCGAAGTAGGCTTTGAGGGTGTGCTCCCCTACCAGGGGTTTGAGGATGTTGAAGAACTTGTTGATGACGGTGAGCACCCCGTCGAAGTGGCCGGGGCGGGTTTTACCTTCAAAGAGGTTCCCTAGTTTGCCTGAGATGACGGTGATTTTGGGGTTGCCGTCGGGGTACATTTCTTCGAGGGTGGGGGCGAAGATGATGTCTGCGCCTGCTTCGGTCGCTAGGGCGGTGTCTGCTTCAAGGGTGCGCGGGTAGTTATCGTAGTCTTCGTTGGGGCCAAATTGTAGGGGGTTGACGAAGATGGAGAGCACTACTACATCGTTTTGTTCGCGGGCACGGCGAATTAAAGCGGCGTGCCCTTCGTGGAGGGCTCCCATGCTGGCAACATAGCCTACGGTGAGGGGTTTGGCTGTGGTGGAGGTTTCGCCGGTGGCTCGACGACGGCTGGCGGCGGTGAGGGCCAGGAGCATTTCGTTGCCGAGCTCGGTGATGGTGTGTGCGATAGGGGTTTGACTCGTCACGGTGGTGAGGGGTCCTTTCGTGTTTTGCGCCCTCCCAGTTTACCCGGCCAGGGCTTGAAGCACAGCATGGTAGCTCTCATCGGTGAGGGCTCCGCGGCTGTGGGCGCGCTGGGCGGTGGCGCGGGCTAGTGCCAGGTAGGCGGTTTTGATGTCGTCCGCGTTTTCTTCTAGTGCGTAGCTGGCTAGGGTTTGGGCGTGGGCGGCTACGGTGTGGGCGTCTGCGCGGGCGATGGGGCCGGTTAGGGCGCTGTCGGCGTTGGCTAGGGCGTTATCGAGGGAGGCTCTGAGGAGGGGTTCAAGGTAGCGGGCTGGGTTTTCAATGCCGATGGAGGTCAGGATTTGCAGGGCCTGGCCGGTGGTGGTGATCAGGTGGCTAGAGGCGTGTGAGAGGGCTGCGTGGTACAGGGGTCTGTCGCCTTCGGCTATGAGGACGGGCTCTGCCCCCATTTCAACGACTAGGGCTTGGGCTATGGGGGTGAAGGGAGCTGGGCCGGTGACGCCAAAGCTAGTGTTTGTCAGGCGGGTCAGGTCTAGGGAGAGGCCGGTGAAGGTCATGGCCGGGTGGATGGCCAGGCCGATAGCTCCTTGGGCGGTGGCTGGGGCTAGGATTGTGGTTCCGTGGAGCCCGGAGGTGTGAATCAGGATTTGGCCCGGCCGCCAGCGGTCAGTTTGGGCGATGCCTTTGACTAGGTCGGCTAGGGCATCATCGGGCACGGCTAGGAGTACTACCTCGCTGGTGGTAATAATCTCGGGAATGGTCGAGATGGGGACGCCCGGCAGTAGGGCTTCGGCGCGGGTGCGGGAGGCTTCTGAGACGGCGTGGACGCCGGTAATCAGGTGGCCGGCGGCGCGCAGGGCTGCACCGAGTACGGCCCCTACCTTACCGGCTGAGATGACACCGATGCCCAGGCGGGCGGGCTTGAGGTGATGGGTGCTCTGCATGGGGCCCTTTCTGTCTGCGTCCTGCCTGCTAGTTTACCGGCCCCTCTAAAGCCCTATTCTTTCTCTCTTCACCCTAGAGATTATCTCGGGGTAAAGAGAGAAAGAGTGGGGTGAAGCAGGTGCTCGGTTCTAAACAGACGCTCCTGGATTTGCCCCAGCGTCCGCAGATTCCGTTGCCAGTACAACTCCCATCTGGGCCAGGCGGACGGTCAGAGCGCGGGCGACCTCGGCATCCGCATTATGCACGGAGGTGGACAGGGTTCCCCCAGCAACCCGCAAGGAGAGGTGGGCCAGCCCAGCCCGCTTCTGCAAGGGACCCTGGGACAGCTCAAAGCTCTGCACCTTACGGTGGGGCACAAAAGACAGGCGGCGCACCCAGCGGCCGGCGCGAACCAGCAAAAGCAAGGGAGTTACCGCAAAACCGTTACGGCGGTAGGTCCACCAATCAAAGAAACGAGCACTCCGGGGAGAAACAGTAAACCCGCAATCAGCGCCCGACCCGTTCAAACCCGCATGGAGCTGATCAGGTGAAACACCACCGTCCTGCTGGGCAGGAAGAACCAGGGGCAGCACCCGCAAAACATCATCAAGAGTGCCTACCGGCAGCAGCTCCCCAGCGAACTCACCCTGCTCAGCGCCCTTACCCAACAAGGTCACTTCAACCCGGTACCAGCCGGCCATACGCCACAGTAGCGGCTGCACCACCTCAATACGCTGAATACGCCCCTCAGGTAGGGTCTGGGTGGTGGTATCGGTAAAACCAAACCGGGTTTTCAAACCGTCCGGGCTGGTAGACAGTGAAAAGTTGAAACCAGTATTAAAACGCTTCCAGGCACTAGAGACGAGAGCCAAAATAATCGCCACATTCGACGCAAAGAGAGCCCCCAGGGATAGGCCTTCACCCCACAGGAGGCTAAAACCGCCAACAGCCAGCAAAAAGAGCAAACCTAGAATCCGGCCTGCACTCAGCACCATCGACCCGAGAAGCCTGCCCACCGGAACCTTAACAACCAGCTGCTCACCGGCGTCCTTAACTCCCAGAAAATTCTCGCTCAAGTGATTGCCCAAGCGCCCAGCCATATCACGGTGGGCAGGCTGCTCAACCGGGGCGGACGCCGCAGCCGAAGAATCTGCCTTCTCAGCTTTAAGGGTACGCACCTGGCCCAGGAGCTGCTCGCGCAGGGCACGGGCATCGGCGTACTTGAGGAACTGCACCCGCAGGGCAGAAGAATCGCCGTCTGCCACGTCGAATTTAAGCTCTGCCAGGCCCAGCAGGCGAGCCATCAGGGGGCGGTTGACGTCGATAGACTGCACGCGGTCCAGCCGGGCCTTGCGCTCGGTTTTGAAGAGCATGCCGCTCTTGATATAGACGTTGTGGTTATCGACCGCAAACCGGTAAAAGAACCAGGTTGAGAGGAAGGGCAGCAGCAAGAGCAGGAAGAAGACGGCCAGCACTCCCAGGAACCAGAAGCCCCCGAAGATGCTCGTCCAGGAGAGGAAGATGGTGTCTGGCGGGCCGCTCTGCCCGAGTTCGCGCAGGTCAAGGGGCTCTTCCCCGGTGAAGAGGTCGTCGACCAGGTTGTTAGCAATGGTATAGACGAACACGACGATAATCAGCCAGGCCCTCACCAGGGGTGAGAGCGGGTGGGCACGACGCCAGGTGAGGGCGGCTTCTTCGTGGGCGGTGATATCGGTGGAAACCGCCGGGGATTCTGAGGTGGGTACCTGTTCGCTCATTTAGAGGCCTGCCATTCTGGCGTCCGACAGGTCGGTGAGAACCTCGCGCAGCTGGTCAGCATCGCTCTTGGCCAGGCCCGGAATGGTGATGCTGTTGGCCGCGGTTTTTACCTCGACGCTGGCCAGTGAGAGCGCATTTTCGAGCGGCCCAGAGGACACATCGACGTACTGGATTCGCCCGTAGGGCACAGCGGTGAGCGAACGGAAGAGCAGGCCGGAGCGCTTGAGCAGGTGGTCAGCGCGTTCACTGTAGCCGATAGCCTGCACCCGACGCTTGACCAGTATTAGCACCCACAGTCGCCAGATGAGTACCAGGGCAGGTAGGCCCCAGTAGGCCCAGGGTGCCCAGTTCCAGCTCTCCACCACAAGCGTCATGATAAGCGGTAGGGACGCCACTCCCAGCAGAATAAGGGACCAGATGAGAGAGGTGATGAGCTTAACCCGAACGTACTTGGGTGAGACCCGCTTCCAGCTGACCTCGGGCAAATCTATGGTCTGCTTGCCCAGGCCATCAAGGTCGAGCGGGGGCAGGGTAGGTGTAAATTGCGGCTCGTTCATGGTGCTCTCTCGTTACGTATACATGTCAGGGTGTGGTCTACACCATTATGGCACGAAGGTGAGAAAGCTAAACCTGACGCTACCTTAGGACGAGGCGTCCGGCTTAGTACGGGCCAGGGGGTCGGTCTGCGGGCTGACCCCGCCGACCCCACCACCGGCGTCCTCATCCCCCGGAGGCACCTTGCACCAGTTCTCGGCGACGATACCGGCAACCAGCATCACCAGGCCGCCAGCGAGGGCAAGCAGGCTCTCGATGAGGGGTTGGGCGGTAGCACGGGCGGACGCCAGCCCCACCTGGTAGACCACAATCGCTACCTGCCAGCCACCGACCAGGGCGCCGGTGAGGGCCAGGGCCTGGGCGAAGACAGCAACCCGGGCGGCCATGAGGGGGTTCATGGAACCGGCGTTCTTACGGGTCTCAACCCGGCTATACCGGTAGACCTGCCGGGCAAAGTAGAGGGCCAGACCTGCCAGGATGAGGGCAGCAACCAGGGTGAGAGCGGGCAGGGACAGCTCGGGGCCGCCTGACTGAACGCTCAGGAGGTTGAGGACCGCCCCGCTTGCAACACCTACACCCGCTAAGAGGGCAAGAGCCCGGCTTCGCAGTTTCACGCGCAGACCACCGGTGCGGGGTGGAACTCGCGGATGCCACCGGCGTCCGCTGCGTCATCTGCCAGCTGGCGTACCGATGAGCCGAGGAGCAGGGCTGAGGGGTCCATGCGGGCCCAGGGCTCCAGCACAAAGGCGCGTTCAGCGGCGCGCGGGTGGGGCAGGGTGAGGTCGGGGTCGTCCATCTCAAGTGAGGCGATATCGATGATGTCGATATCCAGGGTACGCGGGCCCCAGCGGACGTCGCGGGTGCGGTGGTGCTTCTGCTCAATCTGCTGGGTGTATTCCAGTAGCAGGAAGGGGCGAAGGCTGGTCTCAATCTCAACCACCATGTTGGCGTAGTCGGGCTGGCCGGCAGGGCCGCCCACGGGAGCTGTGATAGCGATGGGGGAAATCTTGGTCACCGCGATTTTCTCGTGGGAGCAGATATCGCCAATTGCCTTAATCAGGGTGTCTTCGCTATTGCCCAGGTTAGAGCCCAGGGCAAGAATGGCTTTAACCGGCATGCTTCTCCCTAAAAATCGTCACCGACACATCGGCGAAGGTCACCTCGATAGGGGCCTTGGGCTTATGTACGGTCAGCTCAACCGCCAGCAGGGGGAACTTCTCAAGCACAGCGGTAGCGATACGCTCAGCCAGGGTTTCAATGAGGTCCAGGGATTCACCAGTGACGATTTCGCGGATGACCTCAGCTACTTCGGCGTAGTTGACGGTGTGCGCCACATCGTCGGTGGCAGCGGCCCGGGTAAAGTCGGTGAACATGGTGATATCGACGAAGAAGGGCTGGCCGGTCTGCTTTTCAGAGTCGAGCACCCCGTGGTAGCCCACGCTACCCACACCTGTGAGCGTTATGCGGTCAGCGCGCGAGTAGTCTCGCGTATCTGCCGATGAGCTGTGATCGTGCATGGTCACCTTTCACCGAGTCTGGTCACCGGTGGCAGTTCAGAGTTGAAGCGCCGGTGCTTTGTAGCCATTATCCACGCAGCGGGGGCAACCGTTAGTGACCGTTATGTGTGCCCTTCGACATGCCTAAAGATAGTCTCACCCGGGTATTTGCTGGGAAGGATAGTACTTAAGCGGGTCTAAAGCACCACCTCTAAAGCGCTTAAAGTCACAAAGACATTTTCATTTATGACGCTTCTGTTTCATGGCTACCTGCGCCACCTAGTTTGAGAGAGCGGACGCTCGCCGCCAGGCTGCGCGCACGGCCAGGGCATCGGCGGTCGCCTGCACATTATGGACGCGCACGGCCCAGGCTCCTGCCTCAGCTGCCATCACCGAAAGGGCTGCGCTGGCAACATCCCGTTCAGTAGCCGGGCGCTCAGTAACCTGCTCTGCCGGCAGGCCGGAGGCTGCGGCGTCCTGCTCCTGTAAAAGCCGGGCGATAAAGCGTTTGCGGGAACCAGCCACCAGCACCCGGTGCCCCTCGTCGGCCAGGGTCTGCAGGCCCGCCAGAATCTGCCAGTTTTGTTCCCCCTGCTTAGCAAAGCCGGGGCCGGGGTCAAGAATAATCTGCTCGGGTGCCACTCCCCCGGCAAGCAGTCGCTCGCGCAGGGTAAAGAGCTCGCTAAAGACCTCACCGGCAACATCGGTGTAGACGGCCTGGGAGTCCATGGTGATGGAGGTACCGCGCGAGTGCATGAGAATGTAGGGCACGCCCAGCTCAGCAACAGTCTCAATCATGTCTTCGCGCAGGCTCATGCCGGCAACGTCGTTGATGATGTGGGCTCCAGCTGCCACGGCGGCGCGGGCGGTTTCGGGGTTGAGGGTATCAACCGACATGACGATATTTTCAGTAGCTAAAGCTTCTATGACGGGCAGGACGCGGCGCTGTTCCTCAGCCAGGTCAACGCGGGTAGCCCCGGGGCGGGTTGATTCGCCGCCCACATCAATAATGTCTGCCCCCTGGGCAACCAGGGTCTTGGCGTGTGCAACTGCCGTGGCGGCGTCCGCGTGCAAGCCACCGTCGAAGAAGGAGTCGGGGGTGACGTTGAGAATCCCCATGATCAGGGTGCGGTCAGTGGGCAGGTTGGCGAAGGAACCGTGGGCGTGAGGAAGGGTCATGCACCCAGGCTAGCACCCGCTTACCTGCTCGCCTGAGCTAAGGGGACCTGATTTCTAAAAAAGGACCGCATATTATGCGGTCCTTTTTTAGAAATCAGGTCCCCTTGGGAGAAATCAGGAGGCGTTGATCAGGCTCATCGCCTCGGCACGGGTAGCGGGATCGCGCAGGGCCCCGCGGACGGCGCTCGTCACCGTCTTGGTTCCCGGCTTCCGCACCCCGCGCATGGACATGCACATGTGCTCAGCCTGCATCACCACAATCGCACCGGTAGGCTGCAAATGCTCTTCGAGAGCCTCAATCACCTGGGTAGTCAGACGCTCCTGCACCTGGGGGCGCTTAGCGTAGACATCCACCAGGCGAGCCAGCTTCGATAGGCCCGTCACCTTGCCATCACCGCCAGGGATATAACCGATGTGGGCGTGCCCGAAGAAGGGCACCAGGTGGTGCTCGCAGGTCGAGTAGAAAGGAATGTCCTTGACCAGAACCAGCTCGGAGTGGTCAATGTCGAAAGTGGTACCCAGAATATCGCCGGCGCTCTGGTGCAGACCGGCAAACATCTCATCGTAGGCGCGGGCTACACGGGCCGGAGTATCGAGCAGGCCGTCACGATCGGGGTCCTCGCCGATAGCCAGCAGAATCTCACGGACGGCTGCCTCGATACGGGGCTGGTCAACTGCCATTATCGAGGCCCTCCCAGGGGGTCAACATCGGGGTTACCTGCGGGGCCTGCAGCACCGGGGTGAGGGTTACCGGGATCCATCGGGTCCACGGTAGGCTGCTGCACGATAGCCTCATCAGACTCTGCTGCTTCATCTGCCCGCTCAGAACCAGCCTTAACAACCTTAACCGGGGGCAGGGTGGAAGGTTCGCGGTTGGACTTAGAGTACCAGTGGCCACGTTCAGGACGCTTGCGCACACCGGCAAAGATCTCAGCCAACTCGTTCTCCAGCAGGGTTTCTTTCTCCAGCAGGGCCAAAGACAGGGCATCAAGCACATCGCGGTTATCGCGCAGAATCTCATAGGCCTCATCGTGAGCCTGCTCTAGCAGGGCGGCAACTTCCTGATCAACCAGGTAGGCCATCTCATCAGAGAAGTTGTTACCGCCACCGGCAGCACCACCCAAGAAGGGGTCAGATTCCTTAGCCGCCAGGCGAACAGAACCGACCTTAGCGCTCATACCGTACTCGGTGACCATCTTGCGGGCAGTATCGGTGGCCTTCTGAATATCGTTAGAGGCACCGGTGGAAGGGTCGTGGAAGATGAGTTCTTCGGCAGCGCGGCCGCCCATGGCGTAGGCCATCTGGTCAAGCAGCTCGTGGCGGGTGGTGGAATACTTGTCGTCCTGGGGCATGACCATGGTGTAACCCAGGGCGCGCCCACGCGGCAGAATCGTAATCTTAGTGACGGGTGCCGAGTTACGCAGGGCCGCCGCCACTAGGGCGTGACCGCCCTCGTGGTAGGCGGTGACGGTGCGTTCGTGTTCGCTCATGATGCGTGAAGAACGCTGAGGCCCTGCCATGACACGGTCGATAGCTTCATCAATAGCGCGCTCGTCAATGACGTTGCC
The DNA here is from genome assembly GCF_053544675.1 of Rothia sp. 32237D007AR. NCBI lineage: Bacteria > Bacillati > Actinomycetota > Actinomycetes > Micrococcales > Micrococcaceae > Rothia > Rothia sp. 32237D007AR. Next base: position 239,352 of record NZ_JBPPUO010000002.1, read on the forward strand.
GCCATCGCGGGCAGTGAGCAGGGCGGATTCATTCATGACGTTAGCCAGGTCTGCGCCGGTAAAGCCGGGGGTGCGCTTGGCAATAGAAGCCAAATCTACACGGCGGTCAATGGGCTTGCCGGTTGCGTGCACCTCAAGAATGCGTTGACGGCCCTTGAGGTCGGGGGCATCCACACCGACCTGGCGGTCAAAGCGGCCCGGGCGCAGCAGGGCCGGGTCGAGTACGTCGGGGCGGTTGGTTGCCGCGATCACGATGATGTTGGAGGTGCCGTCAAAGCCGTCCATTTCAACCAGTAGCTGGTTGAGGGTCTGCTCGCGCTCGTCATTGCCGCCGCCCATGCCGACGCCACGCTGGCGCCCTACCGCATCAATTTCGTCTACGAAGATAATGGCAGCCTTGTTGGTCTTGGCTTCTTTGAAGAGGTCACGCACACGAGAAGCACCCACACCCACGAACATTTCAACGAAGTCAGAACCAGAGATGGAGTAGAAGGGCACACCTGCTTCACCGGCAACGGCCTTAGCGAGCAGGGTTTTACCGGTACCGGGAGGGCCGTAGAGCAGCACACCCTTGGGGATCTTGGCGCCCAGGCGGGTGAACTTTTCGGGTTCAGCAAGGAACTCTCGTACCTCTTCAAGTTCTGCCAGGGCCTCATCGACACCGGCTACATCAGCAAAGCGCACGGTGGGGTTGTCTTTGTTGAACTTCTTAGCGCGTGACTTAGAGAAGTTCATAATCTGGTTGCTACCGCCGCCCAAGCGTGACATGAGGAACCAGAAGAGAGCCACAACGATGAGGAAGGGCAAGATGTAGGAGAGCATGGAGGTAAACCAGTTGGACTGCACCGGCTGATCGGTGTAGGACTCAAGGTTGGCCTTATCCATGGCTGCGACCACGTCAGTAGCGCGGGGCTGCACGTAGTAGAAGCTTACGTTCTTACCCTGGTTATCACCGGCAGGGTTAACGTAGTCGTCTTTAAGTTCCAGGTCTACACGCTGGTCACCATCAAAAATTTTGGCGCTAACGACCTTCTCATCGTGCAAGAGGCTAATACCGACGTTGGTATCAACGCGGGTTGAAGAGGCTAAGAAGTTTGAGAAAATCATGGGCACGGCAATAAAAACTGCCAACAGTACCCAGAACCAGGGCCCTGAGATGAGCTTGCTGAAGAAACCCTGCTTCTTGGGGTCGGGGTTGGTATCCGTTTTCTGCACGCCGTGCCTTCCACAAAATGACGGTTGGGGCGCAGGTGCACCCCCTGAGTGTAGGGTCTTCGCACACCTATTTTTGGGTGCACGAAGCTCAAGACCTATCTAATCTACCTAAAGTTACTAGCTATTCGCTTGATGCGTGAAGGTTTTCACCTCAGGGCAAAAGAGTTATCGTCGGGCACTGGGTAGGTTCTGCCCTCCCCCAGCGCCCGCTGGTAGGGCTTATGAGTAGACGTGCGGCGCCAAGGTGGCGATGCAGTCCAGGTTGCGGTAGCGCTCAGCGAAGTCCAGGCCGTAGCCGACCACGAACTCAGGTTCAATATCCCAACCAACATACTTAACATCAATGTCGGTCTTAACGCTCTTGGGCTTACGCAGCAGAGCACAGATTTCTACCGAGTTAGCGCCACGAGAAACTAGGTTCTGCTGGAGCCACTTGAGGGTCAGGCCGGAATCAACGATATCTTCAACGATCAGTACGTCACGGCCGGTCAGGTCGGTATCAAGGTCCTTAAGGATGCGGACGACACCCGACGACTTAGTACCTGAACCGTAGGATGAGACAGCCATCCAGTCCATGGTGTAGTGGGCCTTGAGGGCACGAGAGAGGTCGGCTACAACCATGATGGCACCCTTGAGTACGCCAACGAGTAGCACGTCGCGGCCTTCGTAGTCCTTATCGACCTGGGCGGCAAGTTCTTTAATCTTGGCGTCGATTTCTTCTTTGCTGAAGAGAACGTTTTTGATGTCGTTCTGTACGTCGAGTGCGTCCACGGTTGATCGCTTTCTGCTGGTCCAAAGGGTGTGCGCCCAGCCCCAGGGGCGGGGCGAAGTGCGTGTTCACCTTTAAGTATGGTTTATGGGGTGGTGTTGAGTAAAACGATAAGGCCGGTTTTTTTGAGGTTATAGCTCTGGCCTGCCCGCCTAATAGTAACGCCAGGGCGGCGCCGGTAAGCAGAAACATGCCCAGGCAGCTGAAGCGGCCCAGCAATAGAATGTTCACTCACGAAAGTATCGAGGGCGGCAAGCCTCTCAAACCCCGGGGCGATACCGCCAGCTTTCTCCAAGGCCAGGGCAAGGACGCGGGTGCGCACCGCCGGGTGCAGACCGGCCAGGGCGGTGCGATTGAGCAGAACAAGCCCGCGACCCTGATCCACCCCCAGCAAACCCTCCATAGGGGTACCGGCCGGGGCGATGTCGTCCGCACCAACTAGCACATGGGGGAGGGCTTGTTCTGCCGCGGAGGCCAGGTAGTCGGCGTCCGCCCCCGCAATGGTCGCGGTACGAGCCAGGGAAACAGCTACCCCACCGCCCAGGTGCTCTTCCAGGTAAGGCAGGACGCTGTGGCGCACGCGGGCGCGCATAAGCGACTGGTCAGTATTGGTGGGGTCATGCCAGGGGGTGAGGCCTGCATCCGCGCAAATCTGCTCAATCTCGGCCCGGCGCAGGGCCAGCAGGGGGCGAATAACTCGCACCGGCCCGGCGAGGTGGTTCTCGGTGCGGTCCACGGGCATACCGGCTAGGGAGCGGGTCCCAGAGCCACGAGCCAGGCCCAGCAGCACAGTTTCAGCCTGATCATCAAGAGTATGCCCCAAGGCCACAGCCACAGCCCCCGTTGTGGCAAGAGCACGCGCAAAAGCCCCGTAACGGGCAGTGCGGGCAGCCATCTCAGGGCCCTCTTGACCGCCCTCAACGGCTACAGTTTCTACCAGCACCGGGTTAAGACCTAGCTCCTGCAGGGTCTGAGCTGTACGGTGCGCAACCTGAGCTGAACCGTCCTGAAGCTGATGATCTACCACCACCGCGCCCACACGCACGTCCTGACGCCGATGAAAATGGGCCAGCAAGACGGCCAGGGCCAGCGAATCTGGACCACCTGAAACCGCAGCCAGCACCAGAGGAACCTGCCCAGGCTCTGCGCCTCTGCCCTGGTGCGCTGACGAACCGGTGGGGGCTACCGTACCTGCCCCCAGCACCTGATCCAGCACCCCGGCCACCTCGCGGCGGGCGGCACCTACCACCGGGTTCAAACGAGTTTTACGCTGCGGCACTATTTGCCTTCTTCCTGCACGTCTACACCCAGGACCCGCTCAACCCAGCGGGCAGGGGCATGAAGTTCAGCCACAGTCGGCAGATTCTCAGGGGCCTGCCAGATACGGTTGAACCGCTCCATGCCCACCTGGTCGATGACCGCCTGCACAAACTTTTGACCGTTCTTATACTGGGCCATTTTGGCGTCCATACCCAACAGTTTGCTCATAAACCGGGGGAAGAAACCCTGGGTCTGACTGCGGCGCTCAAAGCGGCGGCGAATAGTTTTAACGGACGGCACGATGGAAGAATCAACAGCATCCATGACCACATTAGCGTGCCCCTCCAAAAGGCTCATGACACCGGTGACACGATCAAGAAGCTCCCGCCCCCGGTCACTGAGCAAAAGGGCCGCACCACTAGTCGCAGCCTCAAGGCTCGCCCCAGGTGCCTCCTGCCTCTTCATGCCCCGCACCGCGCCGGTAGCAGCAGAAGCGATACGCTCTGGCAGGTTCTCGGTGGTCTGCCCCAGTTCTTCACCCAGCTCATGCATGAGATTCAGCAGGTAGTCACGCAACCAGGGGGCAGCGGCAAATTGCACCCGGTGGGTCTGCTCATGCAGAGCCACCCAGAGACGGAAATCCGCCGGGTCAAGGTTGAGCTCTTCTTCCAGTTTGAGCAGGTTAGGGGCCACAATCATCAGGCGGCCACCGGGTGCCCCATGGCCAGCTAGCGCGGCGTAGGGGTCGTACTGGCCAAGGACGCGGGTAGAGAGGAAAGCCAGCACGGCCCCAATTTCTGCGGCCCCACCCATCTCGGTCACCGTTTTCTCAGTACTAGAGAGCCTGGCGAGACGGTCACCTAGCACCCGCTCAGCAACAGGACCCAGAATCACGTCAAAGGACTGGGTGTTGGCTTTAACCCAGGTGGCACGGTCAACAATGAGCAGTTCAGAATCGTGCAGGTTCTCGGCGGCAGCTAGCTGGGTAATAGCGTGCACATAATCAACAGCGGCTGTGGCGGCATAGCGCATCTCTTCAACCGCTTTGCGTTTGGTAGCGACCTCAGCGCTAGGGCCAGCTGGGGCCAAAGTTCCTGCAATTTTATGGGCCAGGGAGAAGTTGAGCTTCATGGGAACCCACTCTACCGGCTCCTTACCGCCTTGGCCTACCCAAGCCGCCCACCGGCGTCCGCACCTTTAAAGGGGCGGAGGCTGAGCCCCATACAGGGCTCAGCCTCCTATCCCGACGGGGGCACTAGTTAGCTTTCGCTACCCCACCAGGTCTTTAGTTCTCGTCTGCTTCAGCTTCAGCAGCGGACTCATAGTGTGACTTCTCAAAGCGCTCTTCGGCCTCAGCAACCAGCTTCTCAGCGAAAGCACGGTCTTCCCAGCCCTCACCCTTAACCCACTTACCGGGCTCCAGGTCCTTGTAACGCTCGAAGAAGTGCTTGATTTCTTCCTTGAGCTGGTCAGCGACATCGCCGATTTCCTGGATGTGGTCATAACGCTTATCTGCCGGTACGCACAGGACCTTGTCGTCACCGCCAGCTTCATCAGTCATACGGAAAACGCCAATGGGGCGGGCCTCAACCAGCACACCAGGAACAACATCAACATCAAGCATCACCATGGCGTCGAGCGGGTCACCGTCTTCGCCCAGAGTGTCTTCAAAGTAGCCGTAGGCGGTGGGGTACTGCATGGAGGTGAACAGTACGCGGTCCAGACGCAGGCGACCGGTTTCGTGGTCAATTTCGTACTTGACGCGTGAGCCGCGGTTAATTTCGATTGTGACGTCCAGTTCCAAGGGGGAACCTCCTGGTTGAGTGATATGTTAGGCCCGCACTATGCGCGAGGGGTTTCGGCATATCAGTCTAGCTGAGAACCAGCCATCTGGAGCCCTTATTACAGGGCTGGCACGCCAGTGTCACTCGTATTACATGCTCTTATTTCCTCATGCAGGCTATAGGCTTATCTAGAAGGACCCCTTTTACCCCCTAAGAGCTAACCTGCGGAGGTTTCATGACTGCTTCTCGCCAACGCCCACTCACAGCCTGGGTGGTCGCCGCCCTCCTCGCAGCCGGGTGCGCCGCAGCAGGGGCCTGGGCAGTACCCGCCTGGCAAGAGGCCCAGGACCTCCAAGAAGCCTCAGTAGCCCCCGCCCTGAGCGCTTCCCCCATCGCTCTTGCAGAAACAAGCACAGGGGCCCCCCTCGATACTGCCGCCCTCAGCAAGGAACTAGACCAAACTCTCGACAGCCTAGGCCAGGGTCTTATCTCCGCCCAGGTTCTTGATGCAGAGACCGGCCAGGCCCTCTACTCCCGTGATGCCCAGGCTAGCCGCACACCGGCGTCCAACATGAAACTGCTGGTGGACTACGCCCTACTCACCACCGCCCCGCAAGCCCGTTTCACTACGTCCGTGCACCTCAATGACGGTTCAACCCTCACCCTAGTTGCTGGCGGCGACACCCTGCTCGTTCCTGGGCACTCGAACCCCACCGCCGTCATGGGCCATGCAGGTATCGAAACCCTGGCAGAGCACACCATCGACTCCCTCACACAACAGGGCATCAGCGACACCACTCTTAGCCTCAACCTGGACACCACCCTTTTCGCCGGTGATGCTCTCAACCCCGAATGGGCCCAGGAAGATATCGACTCCGGTTTTATCAGTGCTGTCACCCCGCTGGCTTTCTACTCCCACTACTCCCCCACCAGCGACGGCACCGCCCCAAGTACCAGCCGCCCCAGCAAGGCCCCAGCAGAAGTGCAGCAGACACTACTAGCAGCCCTCAATAGGCTGGGGGCGGACGCCGGGCTCACCTTCACCGCAGGTAAGCAGGTAGCTGCCCCCAGCCAGGGCCGGGAAATCGCTGCCGTAGAATCTGCCACCGCAGCAGAACAGTCAGCCCTCATGATGCAAGAATCAGATAATTCCCTGGCAGAAACCCTGGGCCGTAATCTCTCTGTGCTCACCGGCGGCGACGGCTCCACCCAAGGAGCTATCACCGCTGTGCGTGAGGCCCTGGCTCAGGCGGGCTTACCCACCAACTACACCCAGGTCGATCTCAGTGGCCTGTCTATGAATAACAAGGTCAGCAATGAGCTACTGACCGGTATCGCCCTACGAGCGGTCAAGGGAAGCTCAGGCGAACGCCTGGCCTTACAGGGTCTGCCCGTGGCGGGCTACAGTGGCACTCTGGGGCTGGCTAATCGTTTCAATGACGCTGATGAGCTCAGCGGGCGCGGAGTGGTTCGCGCAAAAACCGGGACCCTCAACTCGGTGCTTTCACTGACCGGCTACACCGTCACGGACTCGGGCCGGGTACTGGTTTTTTCGGTCATCATGAATGACCTTGAAGATACCAATGCCGCCAAAAACACTATGGATCGGTTCGCCGCTCAACTGAGTCAGCAGTAGATTCAACCATCGCTGTCAGAGGAAAATTTTTGGTGCTGTCCTTTAAGGACTTAACAGATTTCTTAAAAGTTTTTACTGGTGCAAAACCCTTCTGGAGATGGTTTTGCTCCACTGCTGATTCATCCCGCAGCGGGAGCCTACTGCCTATCTGGCAGCATCGAATCAAGGTAAAAGAAAGCCCTCACACGCTTAGAAGCATGCAAGGGAGCATTTCTCGATAAATACACCAGAGTCTCTTAGATACCAGCATGAAAGCTGGTGGCTCGGTTTCTGCCTCTTAGCCTACCAGAACCTAAATTAGATTCCTGTAACATCACTCTCAGCGCACACAGAGACGGAGCACACCCATTCATGTTCAGCTTTGAAAACTACATGGCAGCCGAACGCTTCGCACCCTACAAAAGCACCCGCCCTACTGCTGCACAACAGCGAGAACTCTATCTCTGGAACAGCCAACTGTCCCAAGAGATGAATAAAGCTATCGGCCACGCAGAAATTTTTATCCGCGAAGCCATCGACCAACAACTACGCACCTGGAACCTCAAACAGCCCCAACGCCCCGGCTCTACCCACAATCAAACAGGTGCCCCACTACACCGCCGCGATCCCCGCCGCCGCCCAAGTGGAGGGTCCGAAGAATGGCTTAAACACCCCTCTCAGAAACTCGCAAACCTCATCTTCTCAAAACGAGGCAATAGGCTAATTTCCGAATACGACACCGCCTTCTTCAGAGCCAAACAAGACCTCAACGCTAGAGTTCTCTCCCATCCCAGGCACGGTGCTGCAATTACACATGATGATGTCCTTGCTCATATCACTTTAGGCACCTGGAAACATTTGCTACCTGATGGGCGTTTGAACACGAGTGATCCTCTTAACCGTGACCAGGTTCGTACTAAAAACTCACAATTAGACCTCTGGAATCAGGCTTTGTCTTTAGCTTTCCCCTATGAGTCGAACCCGTATGTGATTTCTTATCGATTAACACAGATGCATGTGGCACGGAATCGTGTAGCTCATCATGAAAGTCTATTGAATATGGGAGTACCTGAGATTCATAGAGCTACGGTGCGGTTAGTGGCAGCTATTGACCCTCAGCTAGGTAGTTGGCTGGCGAATGAATCGCAAGTTATTGAGTGCTGGAGGCAAAAGCCCTAACGGGGGTAAAGATGCAACTGCGGTAGATTTTTCGTTGCGATTGTCATTAGGCCGTTCTCTTCGGTGTATTTCAGGAGTGCAGCTTTCCCGGTGATAGGCAGCGCCCCTCTTCTTGGTGTACCGGTGCTGTCATAGGGTGAGCGGCACGCGAATCGCCCCAGCGACGGGCGCAGCCCGCCCTTGACAGCAACCAGTACACCAAGAGAAATCATGAAGCTGCTACCGGGAAAGACAAACACCCCCACACCAGGCCAAACCCCGAACCTAGCGCTCCAGTCCCGGCCCCCGACCACGCTCATAATCCCACCCACGAGGTGAAGAAACATAACTAGCCTCTGCCCGCCGAGCAGACACAGCCTTCGCCACACGAGCAGAATGAGCTAATCGCTCCTGAGCCTGCCTTGACCACATTTGAGCCGGAAGCCTCCAATCAGTAAGCTGACCCAACACCTGCACAGCCTCCTGCTGCTGCTTCTTAGTCTGAGCACTGATCTGCTGATAATCAGGCTCATGAATAACCCCCTGCTAATCAATCACAGCAGAACTCACCCCCAGCCAGTACAGGAGCTTGCCCCAGCACCTCTTGAGCCTGCGCCAAACGCTGCTGAGCCTGCTCATAGCCCTCCTTAGCCTGAGCCAACTGTGCATCAGCCTGCTGCACTTGCGCCGTTGAAGGCTCCTGGGCCGTGATTTCATCAAGGGCGCGTTCAGCCTGACGCAGCGGACTGATCTCAGACGACTTCTTCGAGTCCGTCATTCAGAGCAACGCCGTCCCAGTTGAAACTGAAACCTGGCGCAAACTGCTCAGCAAATTCAAGTCACCCCTGGCGCTGGATATTTACCTCTGGCTCTCCAGTCGTCTGCCCAAGCTCCAGGCCCTGGTGTATATCAACTGGGAACAGCTTCAGGCTCAGTTTGGCTCTCAAACGCAGAACCTAGATAAATTCCGAGAGGTCTTCCGTCCGGCCTTTGTCACTGCAATGAGCTGCATGCCTAACGCTAACGTCGCTGAAGAAGGCCAAGGCAAGCAAAATGGCTTTAAAGGCCTCCTCTTGCATCCCTCGAAGCGCTCCATCATACAAAAATAACCTCACCCGTAGCACATAGCCGGCCCCGTAGAGACGGAAAAATCCGTTTCTACGGGGCCTTGTTTTGCTTGAAAGAATCTGAGGTTCCTTATTTTATTAGGGAACTAGATCAGCTATTGAGGTTTTCGTCCAAGTAGCCATCCAACACTCACGAGCACGCCTACTGTTACAAACGGTACTCCCAAGAGCCAGCCAACTACCCGTTGGTCAGCTCCCAAACTGTGAAACAATAGCCAGCTGATAATACCTAGACCCCAATACAGTAGAATCGTGGGAAGCCCAATATTGTTTTGAATTCTTTCTAACATACTGTTCAACCTATCTGGCTAGATAAATATTTCGGCTTTAATCGAAGCAGGCGACAGATGCTCCAGTTAGTCCGCCGCCGACTCCTCCGACGACAGCTCCTACTGCGCCCCCGCCCACAGTACCGATGACAGGGAGAGTGACGGTTCCGACTGCGGCTCCTGCAAGACCCAAGGTGCCTGCGCCAGTTACAGCTCCGCCACCGATACCTGTCAGACACTTGCCCACGCTACGCATCTCAGTAGACGCAATTGCAGAAATAAGAAGCTCGTTATTGCCGTTATCTTCGTACTTCAAGAAAATCTGGTTACCATTTTGGTCAACAGCTTCTTCGGGAAGTACTTCTGAGTTACCTTTTGCATCGGTTGCGATAGCCTTGCCATCAGCATTGATGGTGAACTTTAGCTCGTCAGAGCCAACGATAACCTGGCTGTCATTAACGGCGAGATACTTGAGCGATTCTTGAGGAGAATCAGCGGTGTTTGAAACAGCACTTATGGGTGTTGTGACGGTATCTGCATGGGTTGCCGGGACAATCGCACACATTCCGCTTACAGCTAGTGCGATAGAAGTAAAACCAGTGATAGCTTTCTTGGTGGTCATCGTATTTTCCTTTCGTTCCGCAGCGCCTTTGCCGCGGTGATTGGCGATGTCTCCATCTCACCAGTATTTATAATTTATAAAGAAAGTAAACTTACTAAATGGTGGTTTAGTTAACAATAAATAACATCTTATGCATACTTACTAGTCAGGTGCTTATAAAAATCTCATAGATAAGCGCTTAGAATCAACTATTCTATCTGGATTAGTTAAACTACAGGCTCGGGCCGTAATTAACCCCAGGCTCAAACCCCGGAATAGACTCAGGCCTAGGCACAGGCTCCTGATAACTATCAGACCCAGCCGCCGACTTACCCCCGATCCTATGAACGTCGCTAGCCCAGTAGCGCTCATTAGCACCATCAACAAGCCGTAGATTCTCCACAGCCCGCTCAAGCATAGCCCGCGCCTGCCCCTCAATATCCTCATACACAGGATCAACAGCATCACCAAAAGCGTTAATGCTGGCACTAGGCCAATCAGGGTGAACCGGAGCAGGCCCAAAGAACGCTGACACCTGCTCAAACCGTGCCTGCGCCTGACGCTGGGAACGCTCACACGCCTCTACCTGCGCCTGAGCACGCACAACAGCCTCATCAGAGGGAACCTGCCCCCTCACCTGCTCCAGCGCCCGCTCAGCCTCAACCACCGGGGCATTAGAACCCATCAAACGCTTGAAGAAACCGCCCTCAGCACGTTCTTGCACCACCTGCTCATAACGGCTTTCTGCCTGCTGGAGCCGTTGCTGGTGCTCCCGCATAGCGCCTGAAAAATCAGCCTGCACCGCTTCGAGCGTCTGCCGGGCCTGCTCAGTGCCCCCTTGGGCTTCTGTCAGTGCCTGACGCGCCTGAACGAACTGGCTAGCGGTGCCCTCGTTGGCTTCGATGTGGGCAACCCACTCCTTGGTCTTAGAGGTGAACTGGGTTAGCCTCTGAGCTTCGGCCAACAAAGCACGATTCTTAGTGATAAAGCTGGTGAGCTTGGGGTGCTGGGGCAACTTACCACCCGGTACAGTTTCCACTATTTCTCCTCGTGAGGTAAAGATTTTGGGTTTTACAATCTTGCCCGGCTCTGCTGGCACTGCGTAGATTTTGCCCTGGTCAGTTACACCGGCAACAAGGTACTTGCGGTTGTTATCCATCAGGCCGTCTCCGGCTTCGAGTTCGCGCACATACGCCCAGGCAGGGTAATCCTCCGGCACGGCAGTCGCTAGGTCGGTATCAGCCAGCATCTGCCGTAGCCCCTCAGCCACAGCACCCAAACCACCATCAGCCCGCTCACGACCCAACGCCTCCACAAACTGCTCACGCGCCTCATCCACATCCGCAGCCACACAATGCACCACATTCTCAAACCAGCCACGCGTCAAACCCACATACACACCAGCGGCGTCCGTATGACTAGTCACCAACAAATGAGCACTATCAACAGTCATACCCTGAGAACTATGCACCGTCGTCGCATACCCCAGCTGCACCGATGAAGCCACATACTCCACCGGCAAGGTATGCACAGACCCGTCCTTATCGGTGGACTGCACCCGCACAAAGCCCTCAGTGACACCCCGCACCACATAGCTCTTACCGTTAAGCACACCCAGCTCCCGGTTATTCTCACGGGTACGGACAATATCGCCAACCGTAATGGCCTGGCCCTCCATCGACTGCACGAACCGACCAGCCTCAATATCCCGGGCATAGGCAGTATCCCCCGCTAACACCACGCAAAAGCGCAACCTCAGCGTTCACACCAGCCACCAACTCATTAGTGCTCGCTGAAACTACAGTGCTACGCCCGGCCTGCTGGTTGGTCAGCCACTGCTGGGATAAAGCGTGCTGGGCACTGGCTTCATCAGCGTGCAGAACAACAGCGCCACGGTCTACCAGCTCATCAAAGATAGCCCTAGCGTTATGGCGTGCCCTCATTTTCAAGGACAGCTGGGCGTAGGCTTCATCTACCTCACCGGTAGCGGTTCTAAAGCGCCAGACGCTCTCAAGGTCAGTGGTCACCGGGCTAATCTGGGCACACTGTTGCAGCACCCCACCGCGTCCAACTGCCGATAGCTGGGCATAATCTCCGGTCACTACCAGCTGAGCACCGGTTTTCAAGGCGACTTCGTACAGGCACACAGCCACATCTTGGCTCAACATGCCCGCTTCATCAACCACCAGCTGATCGCCCGGGCGCAAGGCCCATGCTCGCGGCACATAGTGATTTTCAGCTGGTTCACTCCAGGTCGTTACCCCGTGCTCATCAGTAGAAAAGTCGTATCCGAAGGCCTTGAGCAGACCGTGGGCGGTGTTGGTTTGCGCCCCGGTTTCTGCTTGGGCAACCTCAGCGGCCTTAGCGGACGGCGCGACAATGAGCTGCCGTCCCCCACGGGCTTCAACAGCGGCTTTTGAGTCTTTGAGCAAGGTGGTTTTACCGGCCCCGGCAGGCCCCGTGACCACCACCAGCTGGTGGGTTCCTGCCATATCCGATAGAGCCTGACGGTGCGCAGGGTCAGTGGGCATGCTCAGGCGCTTGCCCTGAACATCAGTGAGTACCCGTGAGCTAAAAAGCCAGGTAAGTACGCGCTCATCAACGCTCTGGTGCGCCCCCAGCTTCAGGGGCTTTGCTAGGGGGCTATAGGACAGCTCATAGGAGGTTTCACGCGCTACCAGGGCGCTGGTGTAGTCAAAGAGCTTGGACTCGGTAGCTACAACCTGCTGTGAGGTCAGTAGGGGGCAGGTGCGTTGGTGCCTGGTAAGGGTCAATGTCCGGGTTAATGAGCAGGCACCGGCTTAGGGCAACATCAACGATACGCCCGGTAATGTCTTTAAGGCCCGCGGCCTGGGCAATGACGTTGTTTTCAGCGCAATAAGTCAGCGCCTGGGCTTTGATATCAGCAACTGACCACCCTGATTTTTGCTCTGAAAGCAGCGCTAGAACCCAGGTGGCAGCGTCGTGGTGAAAACCAGGGGCCAGGCTATCGGCGTTCCGCAAGGCATTAAAGCGCGTGGAACGACCAGAGGGGGTAGGGGCAACAAACCCCAAATCAGCTAGCTCGGTGGCCCATTTTTCGAAATTGGCGCTGTTCTCACTGGTCTTATCAGCTCTTGTATCAGCCCAGGCTTGATGGTCAATGCGGTTCATCAAGTCCACGCCGATCAACTGGCCGGGGTGCTCTGCTTCTCACAGGGCAATGAGTTCTTTTTTGCGGGTGTTAATCTGCGCGTTGCGCTTGCTAAAGTCCTCCACGAACCCGGCTAGTTCTTCGATTTCCCCGGTGTGTGGGTTGAAGGTGTACCCGGTCTCCATCAGGTAGGTGCGAAGCTCCATATCCCCGTTGATGATGGCGGTGCCTAGGGCGTTGATGGTGGCGTTGTGCTTGACCAGCTCGGCAGTATCTAGTGCCCGCCAGCGTCCGCCGACATAGACCCGGTTGAGGGTCTGGAAGTGCAGGTGCCAAAAGGGGTCACCCTCGCGGGAGGTCTTATGCACTACGGTTGCTGATTCTAGGCGTTCAACCGGCACCCATGAGCGCACGCCCTGGTTCATGATGCGGGTGTGCAGGTTCTGTGCTTGGTAGCGTCCGATAGCTTCGGCAGCTCGGCCCATGGTGCGTTCTAGGACGGTGGCGAACTGTGAGTCAATGGCGGCCAGGACGGAGAGAGATTTAGGGGCGTTGATGGTTTTATCAACGAACATGACGGACTGCTCGGTTTTGCCGGTGACTGGGTGTACGCGCTCTTTGAGGGTGCCCCGCTTTTCGCCGGTGCGCGGGTCAATCCATTCAACCCACCCTTGGTATTCCTCGGGGGTCAGAAGCTGAATATCCTCGATAGTCCCATCGGAGGTGTAGGCGGTGCGGGTGGCTAGGAGCTGGTTGTTTTCGGTGTAGTAGCCGCTGGCTGCTAGCTGGGTGTCTTGTTCGAGGTAGCGCCGTGCGGCTTGTCCGCCGGTGCCTTTGAAGAAGACCATTCCGCCTTTCATTGTCTGACTTCCTTTCGGCCGTGGTTGGTGTGCGTTTTTGTCACGGGGCGGTAGCCCAAACTGTGTTTGGCATACGTGCCTGTTGTTTTTCTCTGTTTTCTAGTTTAGTGGTGGTGGGTGTTCTTGTGTAGTGGTGTGTGGGTTTGTTGTCCTGCTTCTTGGTGTGTTCTTGTGCTGGTGTTTGTCTCTTGGTGTCTGGTTGGTTCTTCTTGTGGCTTTGAACGTGGTAACATGAGTCTCAAAGTTACAATTACTGAAGATTAGTATGTCTGGTGAAAATTGAATAGATTGGAGGAAAAGTATACTTTTCTTCATTGTCAGAACCTCTGCCAAATGACCTTGGGTTCGCACGCAGGGTTGTTGGGCCCTATGGACTTATAAGCCGCACAATGCTATTAGAGAATTCAAACGGTGAACCAGACTTTTCTATCTATAGCTCTTTCCTTGGAGATCCGTCTAAAGCACTAATAAACCAAAAGGTATGGTCTCATAGCGCAGCTTCAGGAAATTTTGACGGTGCCGGTGGAGCAATCGACCCTAAGTTCGCGGAAGCAATTTCAATAGTTGAGTCCATCGAGCGTTATTCCTCTTGTGCATGGGACGAGAGTGAGTTCATCTGGGCAACCGAACAGGAGCTAGGAGATAAGGCAGTTGCCCTCCAGCGATGGCCTCTTTGTTCCGAAAGTGAGGTCGCCGATACCCGGTGCCGCAATATTCTTCCCGATCCCAGGATTCCCCTACGATGGGTTAAAGGATGGTCACTGACCAGAAAACAAGAGATTTTTGTTCCGGCTTTTCTCGTTTATCTTAATTTTCCTGCCTTCTCGCAATCCGAGATGTTTGCAAATGCTGTTTCTACAGGAACAGCCGCGCATTCAGATATTCGTCGCGCGCTACTATCTGGTATACAAGAGGTCATTGAACGGGATTCTATATCCCTTACCTGGTTGCAAGAGTTGCCTCATCCTCGGATCGACATTGATTTTGAATCCCTGCGACCAGAGGTTAAAGAGTATGTCAAAGTCGGGACCGTTCCTGGTATTGAGACACATGTCTTCGACGCTACGAGCGACTATGGCGTTCCGGTCCTCTATGCAATCCAGACCTCGGAGCACGACGATGAGTTAGCGCAGGTGGTTGCGGCTACGTGTGATTTAGACCCACAACGGGCCTTGGCTAAACTCTTCCGGGAATTGGCATCTTTGCGTATTGCCCTGCGTATGTATAAGAAACTTCCGCCTGAGCGACGTGCATCAGATGAATCAGTCAGCGTTATTGGTGGTGCTATCGAAAATGGTCGACGGAAAAATCGTCACCGTTTTGACTTTCTCCTACGAAACAATAGGAGGGCGCGAACTCTGGCAACCCTGGCTCCTAGCATTCAGGGAGAGGACCCACTTGACTGGATAGTAAGTCAGTTAAAAAATCAAGGCGCCGAGTGTATAGCGGTTGATTTGACCACAGACGAGGCTCGGCAAGCCGGACAACGTGTAGTAAAGGTACTTATTCCGGAGGCTATGCCTCTATCATTCAGCCATTACGCGCGTTATCTTGCGCATCCTCGCCTCTATGCAGCGCCGATTGCAATGGGGCACCAATCATCTCCAGAAGCAAACATTAACCCTAATATCCAACCATTCGCTTAGGATCACAACATGTTCTGGCATTCTCAGAAAATAGCCCTATTTTTAACACAAGGCGCATTCGGTAAAGCCGTAGCCTCTATGCTCGCGGATGATAACGATATCGTTACAGAAATCGATGGTCCAGTATATGCAGCAGATTTACCATATGCAGATTTCATCATCCCAATCACTGTTGAATCAGCGCATCAAATTCGTGATTGCATTGATTCGGTCTCATTCGTACGAGGGATTCCACACGTCGGCTTAGAAATTTCGCATAAACATATAGTATGCGGACCGCTCGTTATCCCCGGTTCAACCGCCTGTTATAAGTGTTACCGACACCGTGTTGAGCAGCATGGCGGATACTTAGCAGAAGACAAGTTACCAGAAGGATTCGCTTCATATCACGTATCTATCGCTGCTGGATTTTTAAGATCGGCAATCAAAGAGGCAGACTGCAACACGAACAATCTGGGCGGTACGGTCAGGACTTTTAACCTAATCAATGGCCATTTTCAGCAATCTAGCACTGTAGCTGTTAACCGGTGTGAGCGTTGCAGTAAAAGGTTTCGAGAAAAACCACTACCGGCTCTCTCATCACTGTAGATTTCTAGGAACAAGCCAATGAAAAACGAAACACTCAACGCTAATACGCTCGGTTATGCTGCGCACTACGATTTGCAATTTAAAATTCCACGACAACCAGTTGTGCGGCAGGGAGTCATTTTCAAGTCGGTGGAAGGCGGCATAAAACTACTCGGGGCGCCTACGGATAAACTTTTTCAAGGAAAATTCGCAGGTGATTACCTCATCCAACTCATCAATTTATGCGATGGCAATAGAACCCATGAAAAAATTGCTAGTGAGTTAGACATATCCATAGAGGCCGTCTTTCGGGCGCTCTCTTTGCTTTGGGCATCAGGAGCGCTGGAGGAGGGAGATATTGAGGCTTATTCAAAAGTAGACACGCACCCCACACCCACCAACTAGACAACGGCCCCACCCGCGGCAAAAATATGAG